>JAJFGM010000732.1 GCA_021776145.1 Kiloniellaceae bacterium
TATGCTGACTGGCATCGAAGCGCGCATGCGTGCCGACGCCCTTCTCGAGCAGCTGCTGAGAGCGTTTATGATCAAGTTCCTGGTAACGTATGCGTTCCTTGGCGACATCGATTTCCTCGATGCCCTGGCGATACTGAGCGCGCAGCGCCTCGATCTTCAGGCGGGCACTTTTTAGCTGTGCATCGGCCGCGGCCAGGGCAATCTCGAAGGGCCGGAAATCAAGCTGGAACAGCAGCTGGCCGGCTTTGACCTTCTGATTGTCGTCGACCAGGACATGCGTCACCTGGCCATCGACGTTGGCGCTGATCGTAATGATCTCGGACTTGACGTAGGCGTTTTCGGTTTCAATATGGCGCCCGCCCCTGGCATAGAAATAGCCGGCGAGGCTCAAGGCGATCAACGGCGCGAAACCAAATAGGAACCCACGCCGTAGTTTGCGCACAATTCCACTTCGTGCAGACGTCGACATCTTGTTAGGCCCTTTCGAGTGAACACTATGTCATGTCCGTCGTTTTGGGAAGGCCCGCCGCGCGCGCCCGGGTGGGCCAAAAGTGCCTCCGTCCGATCGACGATCGAGCGCCTAATTGCCCCGCAAAACCGCGGAATAGAGAGGGCAATGCCGCGAAAGAGAGATGCGTTGAAACGTCGCCTCAAATTCGCCTAGATTTTGTGTTTGATTTTAACCAAGACTCACATCCGGGACTCAAACTAGAATGACCATAGCGGTGGTAGGGCCCGCACGACGCTACGGCAGGCCCCTTTACCCAAGAGCCAGTTGTTTGCCCGGCGCCATGTGGTACGGGATCCAGGCTTGCTCGCGCGGTGGCCCGGAGACAAACGGCTGGGCCAATCGCTGGGACGGCACGGAAATGAACCGACCCATCGCAGCTATGACGCTCAAGGTCTGCAGGAAGGAGACGCTGTGAGTCGAGCATTTGTCGCCATTCAGTCGGTAACGCTCGTCGCATCCGCCGCGGTCGCGGCGCTGCTGTGGGTGGCGAGCGGACATGAAACGCCGGATGAAAAGGCGCACTGGGCCGGCCACTGGTCGTCGGTGCTGGTGCGCGATGCCGTCTTGGCGCCTACGGCGGCGGAGACCGCCCGCATGTCGCTCGGCCAAGCCAAGGTCGCGGGTCCGGCGGGTTCGGTGCTCGCCGAGTTCGGCGTCCTGTTGAACAAGGCGCAGTTTCTGGCGCGCAACGACAATAGCGGGCTGGTCGCGGCGTCCGCGGGTCTCGACATTGGCTCGGCGGCGGTACAGCCCATGGCTCAATCCGGCCTGTGGGCCGTGGCGGGCGAAATCAGCGCGCTGGCAGCGGGCGAGAATCAGCCCTTTGTCGCGGTAATCGACCGGGTTTGCGAGTCGAATGTCGATCGCAATTGTTGGCAACTCGTCGACCTTGTGACCGGCAGCGAGGCCTTGGCCGGCGTTCCCAACCTGGCGGCCGCAACGCAAGCGACGGCCGGTCTGGCGACCATTGGCCAGCAGAATACGGCGACGAACCTGGCCGCTGCCGCCACAAGCGGTGTGGAAACGCAACTCCAGCCAAACCAGTTGCAAAGTGCCGAGTTGCCGCAAGATACCCTGCCGGTGCCGCTTGCCGAATCGGCACCAGAAAAAGCCGGGGAAGAGACGGCTGCGTCCACCGATACGGCAGCGCTGCAGACGGCCAGTTTGCCGCCCGCTGACGCGAGCGACTTGGCGCCGCTGGTGGCACCCGGACCCGAATTGGTGCGGCAGGTGCAGATAGGCCTCAATGCCCTGAATTTCGTCGCCGGCCCCGCCGATGGTCAGATTGGACCGCGTACCCGAGAAGCCATCTCGCGTTATCAAGCCGACCACGGTTTGCCGGTCGACGGATTGGCGAGTGTCGAGCTGCTCGCCCATATTGCCTTGAAACGAAGCCGCCAAATAAATTCCCGACAAATTGAGAACTCCGCTTGGCCGCCGACCACGGTACCGACGCGGCCTGGCGCGAGCAGAGAAACCGATCCTTGGGAGTTGACCATTCCGGCGCCGCCGAAGCTGGCGGGCGAGCAACCGGTCTTCGAACGGGCCGAGACCGCCACGGCAACCGACCCGGATGTGTCGGGCGCCGAAAGTTTGACGGTAGATCCCGCCGAGGCTGCCGATGCGACTCAAAACCGGATGGCCGTGGTAGAACAGTCGCCGCCGGCCGGTGTCGATACCCTGCGGGAAGTGCAGGAAGTGGCAACGGAGTTGGGCCAAGGTTTGCGCGGCTGGCTCGACCGCATCACGGTGACCATCGATGAGCCGCCGCTGGAGGCCGCCGCGCAGGCGGCGCCTGCCGCGTCGGGCGCGATAGAGATCGAGCCCGAGGGCGGGCCGTCGTCAACGCAGTTGGCAGCGGCGGCAGAAACCAGTCAAATGAGCGAAACCGCGATGACCGCGCCGGAACCCGCGGCCCCTGGCGACACACTGCTCGGCACAGTCAAAGGCGAAGCGGCCGACGGTGTGGCGAGCGAGACTGAAGGCGATGCGGTTGTCGCCAGCGTCACCGGACCACCGGTAACCGACAGTAAGGCGAAGTTGCCGGAGCCTGAGTCACTGGAGCCTGAGTCACTGGAGTCTGGGTCATCGGAGCCAGCGTTATCGGAGCCTGAGTCACTGGAGCCAGCGTCACTGGTGCCGGAATCCCCCGCCACCGCTGAGAATTTTGCCGTCGACGAAACCTCGCGCGATTGGATAGGACGGGAGAGCGACAACGAACTTGCCAATAGCGATCGCGTTGCGACCGACAGCGCTGCAACACACAACGCAGCGGCGAACGAGCCGCAAGACAAGGTGGTAGTCGATTTGCCGCCGGAGGCGGAAACGGGCCTTGACGTTATAGCTCGGGACGGGACGCCGGAAACCGACGCCACGCCGAATGACGCGCTGCAAGTGGCGACTCTGAATAAAATCGACGCCGTCGATGACGCGGCGGGTCAAACGACGGCGCCGAACCCGGTTACCCCAGAGACCGCGCCGGACGTGGCCGCGCCGCAAGATCTTCCGGCATCCGAGACGCAGGCGGAGTCGTTGCCCGAACCCGCGCCGGAGCCAGTGGTCTACTACGATCAACGCATGGTTCTGCAGATCCAAAGCGGCCTCAATGCCATGGGCTTCAATGCCGGGCGCGAGGATGGCTGGATGGGCCCGCGCACCGGCGGCGCCATCGCCGCCTATCAGCGCCGTCACGGACTTGCCGACGACGGCGTGCCGAGCCTTGGCCTGCTGGCTCACTTGACTCTTGAGCGCACACGTTTGGCAAGCGCGCAATCGGACACGGCGGCTGCCGCGGCGAGCGCCTCCACGGAGCCGGCCGAGGCGACCGCGGAGAACGGCAATGCCAAGATTCCAGTGTTGGCTGATGCGGATCCGGCTGGTCCCGTATTGGCTGGCAAGGCGGAAGGCGCGCGGTATCTGATCCAATTGGGCAGTCGCGACAGTTTGCTGGACGCCATGCGGATCTCGCAGCAGGTGAAGGCGCTCCTGGGGCCCGCGCTGAAAGGTGTCAGGGCCCGCTTCCAGCCGGTCAATCTGGGCGCGGCGGGAACGGTCTACAGCACGCACTTTGGCCCTATTGAGGATTGGCGCGCCGCCGAAGAAGCCTGCGTGCGCATTCAGGGGCAAAGTCAATCCTGTACCGTGATTCGCGAGCCCGCCGGCAACGGCGGGGCGACCGGCCGCGCGACCGCGCCTGCGAACGCCAATGCCGCGGACAAAGCGGCGGCGAACATTGTGGCGCCGGGCATTTCGGCGGTGGACGTTGTGGCGGTGGACATCGCTGCACGAGAGCAACCGGCTGCCGTCACGCTGGCCAAGACGGCCGTTGAACTACAGAACCAGGGCGATTCCGAACAGGCGATCGACTTCTACACGCGCGCCATCGCCTCTGGCGAACTGTCGCCGGAAAGTCTGGCCTATGCCCACAACAATCGGGGCGCGGCGCGCAAGAACGTCGGTCTCTATGATCACGCCATCTCCGACTATGGCCGTGCCATCGAGCTGAAGCGAAACTTCGCGCGGGCCTACTACAATCGCGGCATTGCCTTTTATGGCCGAGGCTTCGACGACCTGGCACTCAACGACTACGACCAGGCGATCCTGCTGAAGCCGGGGTTTGCCGCCGCTTATCACAACCGCGGTCACATTCATTTGCGCAACGGCGACACTGGTCGAGCCATCGCCGATTACAGTCGCGCCATCGAGCAAGAACCGGAATTTCACACCGCCTATTTCAGTCGCGGTGAGGCCTATGAAGCCCTCGGCGACTTCGAACGCGCGGCCGCGGATTTCGAGAAGGCCTTCGCCATTGATTCGAGCAATCCGCTGTACCGTGCCAAGCTGACCGAAATCGGCAGTCCCGGCCTGAGTCTCGGCGCGCTGAGCACGAACTAGTGGCTCGCCACAGAGATTATGCCTGTTTCACCGCGAAGATTTTGCCCGCCGGCAAGGCGCGGGTTGCGCGGTGGTGCCAACCACCACAAGCAACCCGCCCCATGCGTCGTACCTGGGCCGCAGGCGGTCAAAAGATCGCGGCCTTCGGTGGGGCCACTCGACCCTCTGGGGGCGTTGTGCTACTTGCCCCGACCTGTCCTCCGAAGCTGCGGCAAAGCCGCAGCGTAGGATGGGTGTCCCGCATCGCGCGGCGCGGCGCGCCTACCCAGAGGGTCGATTGGCCTCCATGAAACAGTCATAATCTCTGTGTCGAGCCACTAGAAGCAAGGCTCCCGGACCGCGCGTCGGCTGTGGTGCCTGCGCGGATTTTGAGTCCAACGCCGCGCCAATATTTGATATGAAGGTCACCTCCAGTGCTTTCGGCTGGGGATTCGGGGGCGTGGGACCTGCTGTCCTTGGGTTCCGCATACCTGCTTTGACAGTTGTTGCAGACCGTTCTTCGAGGGGTTGAATTGGCTACGCCACGTCATCCTGCGCCGAAGTTGACGCTGTCCATTCGCGCGTGCCGCGGGCTGCGAACGGCGTTGCTTGTCGCCGGCTTTCTCTGTCTACCGCTCGCGGTCGCGGCGCAGACCTTGACTTTGGCTCCCGAAGAGTTGGAGACCAACTTCACGGGACGTGCCTTTGAACCCCTGGTCACGCCGGATCAGCTGGAACGCATATTTGAACCCGAAACCAAAATTGTCCCCGAAGCCAAACTTGATGGCAGCGGATTGCCACGCACGACCCCGGCCGCCGCCACGGGCAGAGTCCCGCTGCCAGGCAAGGCCACAAGCGGTGCTGAGAATGTCGATCGGAAACAAACTGGGTTGGACCCAACCGGCGGTTAGAGCAGATTCACCGGGTCAATGGATCGCCGCTTGCGATTCCATGTGACCCGGGTCTGCTCCACGGACGGTGCGAGCCGGATGTTGGCCGACGCGCGGCGCGCGGCGATGGTGTTGTGCAGACTGTCGCTGACCGGGTTGTGGGCGCTGTTTCTTTTGGTGGTTTGCGGCCGCGCCGGTTTTGCCGGGAGCGCCGAGGTGCCGCTCGCCGAGGCGCTGGCGATCGCCGATCGGCAAGCGGTCGACGCCTTGCAGGATACCGAGGTCGAAGAGATCGGCGCGCTCGTCGAAGCGCTGATCGCCGGACGCAGGCTACCGCCTGCTGTTCCGGCGATGTTGCGCGGCGGTCAGGTGTCGGCGCAGGTGACACTACGACACCAAGGACAAGCTTTGGCCGCCGGTTGGGGCAGTGGCGATACCGGTCTGGCGGCTTTGCGGGCGGCAATCGGCTTGGCGCGAAGTCGCCTTGCGCCTGGCGAGACGGTGGTCGATTTGGTGGAAGTGGCCCTCGCACACTCCTTCGAGCCGGTCCCCTATCAAAGCCGCCAGCTTTGGTTCTCCGACCGCGATCGCGGCGTGCGTGGGATCGAACTGCGTCATGAGGGGCGAGTCGAGCGCTACAGCCCCTTGGATACGATCACGCGCAACCGCTCCATCGAGAGCCTGATCGCAGATTTTGGCGCGCCCTTGGCATTCAGCGACAAGGCCTTGGCGGCGGACAGCGGGCTGCGTCGCTTCGAGGCCGAACAGATTCTAGTGCGCCTTCCCGGCGGTGCCAGCGAGCGACTGTTCCGCGGGAATCGGATCGTCCCCCTCTCTGCGGTGACCCGCGAAACCACACTGGCTACGCAGCGTCACCTCGCTGTCTGGCTGGCCGGTAACGTGCGCCGCGACGGCAGGCTGACCTACAGCTATGGGCCAAGCCGAGCCGAGGAGCCAGAGGCCAACGACGCCGCAAGCCAGTGGATGGCTTCGGCGCAGCTCGGGCGCCTGGCACGGGAAACCCGCAATCCTATGTTGGCGAGCATCGTCGAACGCAACGTGCGCTACAACCTCGACAACTTCTATCTCGTCAAGGGTGGTCGGGGCCTGATTGAGTATCGCGGCAACGTCGAGCTCGCGGCCATGGCCAACGCGGTGTTGGCCATCTCCGAGTTGCCCGACCGCGGCGCATTTGCGGCCGAGGAGCAGGCGCTCAAGCGCAGCATCCTGGAGCTATGGAACGACGATGGGTCCTTCAGCGAACCGGCGGACGGCCAGCACGACGCGTCGCCTCGGCGGTCCCATCGCGGCGAGGCGCTTTACCTCCTGGCTCGGCTCTATCGCCAAAGCGAAGACCCGGAGCTGCTGCGGCGCTTGATGAAAAGCTACGGTTTTTACGCCCGCTGGCACTTGGCC
>JAJFGM010000733.1 GCA_021776145.1 Kiloniellaceae bacterium
GAAATCTGCGTGTACCGCCACTATTTTGGCCGATGTGACCTGGTATGGTGGTTGCGGAGTGGGGTTCTTCATACGCGCCCTACTCCGCAACCCTCACACCGGATCGAAATGGATAGTGCCCATTCGATTCCGAAATTCGATGGGGCGAATTGCGGAATTTGGGCACTCTTCCGACTACGGAACCTTGCTTGCAAAAGATGACCGTCGGGCGGTGCGAGCGCAAGGCCGAATGGCGGCTACCGCAAGCCCGTGGAAGGCGCTAGATTCGCGACATGGAACCACAGCCGCCAATGGCCCTGGACTGGCGAATCAGCGATGAGCCGGTCGACTACGACGACGCGGTCGCCTTCATGGAAGATCGGGTTGCTCGCATCCACGCCGGTGAAGCCGCGGAGCTGATCTGGCTTTTGCAGCACCCCAGCCTCTACACGGCCGGCACCAGCGCCCGCGCCGCCGATCTGCTCGACCCCGAACGTTTCCCGGTCCACCGCAGCGGCCGCGGCGGCGAGTACACCTATCACGGGCCCGGCCAGCGGGTCGCCTACGTCATGCTGGACCTGACGCGGCGCGGCCGCGACGTCAGGCGATTCGTCGATGATTTGGAATGTTGGGTCATCAAAGCGCTGGCGCGTTTCAACATCAAGGGCGAGCGCCGTCCGGATCGCGTCGGCATCTGGGTTGACCGCAGCGCCGCGTTGGGGGCCGGCCGCGAAGACAAGATCGCCGCTATCGGTGTCAGGGTGCGTCGCTGGGTCACCTATCACGGCATCGCCATCAACCTCGATCCCGATCTCAGCCACTTCGACGGGATCGTTCCCTGCGGCATCCACGAGCATGGCGTGACGTCGCTCGTCGACCTCGGCCTGCCGGTAACGCTCGCTGATCTCGATCTCGCCCTGCAAGCAACCGCCGGCGAAGTCTTTGGTGATTGAACGAGCGCAGCCGCCGGACAACAATCGGATCGCGATCAGAGCGCCAGCACTGCCTGGTAGGAAAAGCCGACCAGGAGCGAGCCGACCATCGCCAGGCTCAAGTATCCGAGGAACACCGGCGCCCGCACCACGGCGAAAACAGCCATGGAGGCCGGCAAGCTGGTCACGCCGCCGGCCACCATGAAGGCCAAGGCGGCGCCCGGCGCCATGCCCATTTCCATCAGTTCGCCGACCAGGGGAATTGCGGCGTAACCGTTGAGGTAGGCCGGCACGCCGACCACCACGGCCAGGGGAACGGCCGACCAATCCGACCCGCCGAGGTAATCGGCGACCAGTTCGCCGGGCAACCAGGCAACCATCAGGCTTTCCAGGGCAAAGGCCAGCAACATCCATTTGCCGAGAAACAGCGCAACAGTGCGCGCCTCTCCGAAAAACAGGGCACGTCTCGCGGTGTCCTGCCAAAAGCGCCAGTGCAACGCTGGTTTTTTCAGATCCGGGCCGGAGCCACCGGTGTCACAGGACGAGCCGCAAGATACGACGGCCTTCTTCAAGGGATCGGCAAAGGCCCCAAGTCGCTGAAGTCCCATCGTGGCGAAGCCGGCGAAGAGACCCATGCCAAGGGCCGCGGCCGTCTTCGCCAGGGTGAAGGGCATGCCGATCGCGGCGACCATCAGAACGAACATTTCCGGGTCCATAATTGGCGAAGCCAGCCAAAAAGCCATGACCGCCGGAAGCGGCACGCCGGCTGCCAGCAACGCCGCCACCAACGGCACGACGCCGCAGGAGCAAAAAGGCGAAAAGGCGCCAAAAGCGGCGGCCAGTACGATGGTGCGCGGCAAGGATCGCGACACCGCGGCGCCGATCATCTGGTCGGCCCCGGCCGCCTTCAACCAAGCGGCCAAGGCTACGGAAACCAGAAGAAAGGGCAAAATCCACAAGAAGGAATCGACGGTAAAGTCGAGGCTGGCAATCGCCTGCTGCGGCAAAAATATCGCGAGGGTGGCAAAAAACAGCACCAGGGTGACCCATACGCGGTCAATGCCGCGCAAGGCAGTTCCAAGTCCTACGACGGCGTGAGTGATTGCGGTCATGTCTCGATGATCCTCGCCAACTATTTCTATATTTCTAAAACGATCGAACCAAAAGATGAAAAAAATTTCTGCCGCCCGGCGATTTGTTCCTAGGCTGCTTTCTCGCTCTTCTTGGCTGATTTCTTCGGTGCCTCGGCCAACACACAGCACTCCGCCGTCAGAAAGCCGATCAACGCGTCCATCAGCGGAAAATTCGGACTGCAGCGCAAAACCCGTCCCTCGCGGGTCTGGGTAACGAGGCCGGCATGAACCAAATGCGACAGGTGATGCGACAGGGTCGAAGCCGGTACCGCCAGGCTGTCCTGTATCTCACCCACCGGCAGGCCGTCGTTTCCCACCTTGACGAGCAGGCGAAAAATCTCCAGACGCGTCGGGTTGCCTAGTTTTTCAAGGCAGATTGCGGCTTGTTTCAGTTCCATATCGCAGAATTTGGGGCACGGCGGCCCACTTGTCAACTATATTTCTAGAATAATCGAAATATTACGAGCGGACTTTAACGGCGAATTTCGAATCCCGGCCGCGCCGGCGCCGTGGAGGCGGTAACTTCTACCTTTGCGACAGCCGAAAAGCGCGGTCCCCGGCGGCAGGCCACCAGCATGTCTTCAACCTTGTCGGCCGGACCGGCAAATAGCGCTTCGACGACGCCGTCCTGGCGATTTCGCACCCATCCGTCGAGACCGCGCGACTGAGCCGCGTCCAAAGTCCAATAGCGAAAGCCGACACCCTGGACCCGGCCGGTAATTGCGACATGGACCGTCCGCTGGGTCGCATCCGTCATTTCCTTCGTTCCTTCGTGCCAACGGCCGGGACAAGCATGCCCATGTCTCGGCCGCTCATTTCAGCGGGTAAAGCGCACGCAACGCAATACCGACTGCCCGCCGCGCCCGCCCCTCCCAAATGTCCCGCTTCAACCATTGATCTTCGACAGTCAGGGAAGGCTTACCGCGCGTCTCGTGGACCAGCGAATTGCGCAGAGCCAGCAACCAGCGAAAGTCGCTGCGCTCGAGCCAGGACAACCCACCCGGCGTCACCCGTTCCTGAGCCTCGACCACCGCCATTGCGACGATGACCGCCGCCGCCCAGGCACCAGCGCAAAACACCACCTGCAATTCGATCATCAAGGCACAGGCCTGTTCGCTCAACTGGCCAGCGCCGGCCTGGCCAAGCTCCGCCTGGGTCGTCTCGAACCACTGTCGGCGGATTTCCCAAAGCGATTCGTCCGGCGCCTCGAGGTGCTCCATTTCAATGCCCGTGAGCGGCGGCTAAAGGCCGGCTGGACATCCCGGTTACTCGAACTCCATGATCGTCTGATCGACGCTCAAGCTGTCGCCGGGTTTCGCGTGAAGCGACGCGACGACACCGTCGCGCTCTGCGCGTAGGATGTTCTCCATTTTCATGGCTTCGACGACCGCCAGTTCCTGGCCGGCCCTGACCTCCTGGCCCTCGCCCACCGCCAGCGAAACCAGCAGCCCCGGCATGGGCGAAAGCAAAAAGCGCGACAGATCCGGCGGCGCTTTGTAGGGCATGTGTGCGGCCAGTTCGGCGGCGCGTGGCGTCACCACCAAGGCATCGAACACTGCGCCGCCAAACCCAAGACGTAGCCGCGGCGAGGCTCTGTCGACCTGGACGATCATCTCCACATTGTCGAAGCGCGCCTCGATCAGGGTGGCGGTTATCGTCGCGTGGAACACGACCCTCATGTCCACGCCAGCCTGATCGGCGACGCGATAGCCATCCGCAACCGGTTGCACACGCCGCGAATGGGCCTCGCCACCGACCAATACGACCCAATCCCTAGCGGCCGCGGGATCGGGAAGCGAGTCGGACAGGCGCCCCGAGATGGAGGCATCGCGCAGAGCCTGCCGATGCTGGATTACCGCCGCCAGGGAGGTTAGTCGTT
>JAJFGM010000734.1 GCA_021776145.1 Kiloniellaceae bacterium
GCCGGTCCGTTGGCCCCGGCCCAGTATGCCCAGGCCAGCGGCGGCGCCGGGGCCGAAGAAATCGGCCAGGTGTCCGAGACAGATGGAGAGGTTTGGGCAACCCGCGGCGATGGCGTCAGAGAGCCGCTTGCCGCCGGGACCTCGATCTTTCAGGGCGATGTCCTGGAAACCGGCTCTGACGGAGCCGTCAAGGTGATTTTTCTCGACGGGACCGAGTTCTCTCTTGCGGGCGATACGCGTATTGCCATCGACGAGATGATTTACAACCCCAACGCCGGGGTCGGTTCATCGATTATCTCGGCGGTACAGGGCAGCTTCGCTTTTGTCACCGGGGCTATCGCGGCGACCGGGCCGGACGCGATGCAGGTAAAGACGCCGGCGGGGACCATCGGAATTCGTGGCACGACGGTCGGTTGCGTCGTCGGCAGCCAAGCCGGAGGGGCGCTGTGCAGCCTGCTGCAGGACGAGGACGGTCATCTGGGACAGGTGGCCTTCACAAATGCGACGGGCACGATCCTTCTGACCCGCGCCTTCGAAACCGTGATCGGTATCAGCTTCAACGCGCCGCTGACCACGCGTATCCTGAGTGAAGAAGAAGTCCGTGGCATCATGGGCGATGCCTTGGGGCCGGTTACCTTGGACACCCAGGCGCCGCCGACGGTGTTGAGTTCCGGTTCGGTCTTCCTGCCGCCGGATTTCAACTCGGGCCGCCCGGATGGGCTGCAGGCGCTGACCGCTTCGGACGTCATTGCCGAGATCGAGGACATTCTGCCCCTGGCCTTGCCGGAAGTGCTGGCGGCGTTCGACATCCTGCTTGTCGAGGGCGTCCTGGTGGCCGCGGCTTCGCCGGTCTCGGTCGGCGAGAACGGCGCTACGCAGAACGGCACCTCGGCCGAGGGCAGCCTTGGGTTTTCACTGGCGGGCGGCCTGATCGGTGCGGTTGAGATTACCGAACTGCTGGTTACCGCGAATGGCGCGCCGGTCGCTTTAACGTCGGGTGGCGACCTGGTCGAGATCACGGTCTCGGACGATGGATTGATTATGACGGGATCCGTACCTGCCACGGGAAACGGTCCACAAGCCGGCAGGGAAATTTTCACTCTGACAGTGAACCCGGACGCCGGCACTTTCGTCTTCCGCCTCGAGCAGCCGCTCGATCACCTTAACCCCAACGCTGTTGGCGCCGATGACGTCATCGAATTGGGCTTCGAGGTGACGGCGCTGGTCGACAGTTTTCCGCTGAACTCGCAAATAGTCGTCACGGTTCAGGACGATGGTCCGGCCCCGATAGACAACGTGTCCGCCCCCGAGCTTGAGTTTGGTCAGGATCTTGCCGCGGTCACCCTGGTGGCGGCCGACGGCCTCGCCGACGCGGCCGCAGTCGTACCGGGCCAAGAGGTGTTCAGCCTGCTGATCACAATCGACGTCTCCAACAGCATGAACAACGAATTGCTCCTGCCGAATGGCGATACCATCACGCGCCTGGAGCTCTCCAAACTCGCCGCCGAGAACCTGGGGCGGGAGTTTTTCGAAATCGGCGCTCGAACCGCTGGCGATTTCAGGATCGCGCTAATGGTTTTCGGCGAAGGCAGCGAGGTTCTGAGTCCACCCGGGGCCTTCACGGGATTCGCCGGTTTTGCCCAAACCGTGCGCGGCATTACTGATTCAGATGGCTATCCGACCATTGGTGATGCCACCAATTTCGCCGGTGTCGTCGAGGACATGCAAGAGGTCTTGAGCACGCAGTTGTTGGTCGGACAGCCGGAGAACGCCAAAAACTCGGTCTACTTCCTCACGGATGCCCGGGTGAACAGCGGTCCGCCGGTCGACGGCGAGGCCTGGCAGGATTTCCTGCGGGCCAACGGCATCAAGGTCGTCGCGGTCGCGGTCGATCCCGGCCGCACCCGGGTTGAACCCCTGCTCGAAATCAACGAGCCGGACGAGCCCGGTGATCCGCTGTTGCTTAAGGATGTGGACGATCTGTCCAAGGATCTGGCCTCCTCGCTACAGCCGACCTCGATCGGAAATGTCCTTGAGGACGCCGAGGACACGACGCTTGGCTTGTCCGGTGTTGATAGTTTCGGTGCCGATGGCGCGGGCGGGCTGGTGGCGCTGCAGGTCGACGGCGTGACCTATTCCTACGACGGTACCAAAATCACAGATGGTGGCGGATTAATCGTCCAAGGTGCCAACTTGTCCTTGCAGACAAGCATCGGCGGAAGCCTGGAGTTTAATTTCGCAAGCGGCGACTATACCTATGTCGGCGCCAGTTTCGATCATGCGCCGGAGAGTTTCATCTATACGATTTCCGATGCGGATGGCGACACGCAAAGTGCTGTTTTGGCGATCAATCCGAACAGCTTCAGCGTCAGTCTTACCAATCATCCCGCCGGCACCTTCACGATCAACGGTTTCGATCAGCTGACCTATCAACTCGTGATCACGGATGTTCTCGACACAGAGCCCGACGGTGACACCGACATCGCAGACCTGATCAACTCGGGCGTGACCCTGTCGCAGGATTCGGTCACCGGTGCCGTGACCTTGGCGCTCGATGCCAATACCTCGATCGTGCTTGACGGTATACGCGACACGGTGACTTCGCTTGAGGAACTGGACCAAATCGCCAACATCGTCATCACCGGCTAGATCCGTATGCGTTTAGTTGGAATCGCATTAGGCGATCCAACTATGTGCGTAAAACTGATCTATCCATTGGAAGTGTCGAGCGAATTCCTGCGAATAGATTGACCCCCGTGGTTCAATCC
Source organism: Kiloniellaceae bacterium (assembly GCA_021776145.1). Classification (GTDB taxonomy): domain Bacteria; phylum Pseudomonadota; class Alphaproteobacteria; order Kiloniellales; family Kiloniellaceae; genus JAJFGM01. Next base: position 2,769 of record JAJFGM010000734.1, read on the forward strand.
ATTCGCACTTCGCTCTAAGCGGTTGCCTGCCGCAGCGCAAGCGGCGCGGCAGCGGAGTGGCGGGGGGAAATTGGCCGAGACCATAGGGGCAGGGCCGGACGGGCCAGGCGATGAGACGGGCGCGTCCGGGCAACCGAACGAGGTCTGGCCGCGCCGCTGGTTGCGTGCGTTCGACATGGCGCGGATTTTCGGCATTGGGTTCCTGGTTCTTTTTGTCGTGCTGCGGACCTGGGATCCCTTCCCGGTGCAGATACTGCGCCTTAAGGTTTTTGACTTTTACCAGTTTCTGCATCCTCGCCCGCTCACGGCGCAGCCCGTCGCAATTGTCGATATCGATGAAAAGAGCCTCGCCGAAGTCGGTCAATGGCCCTGGCCTCGCGATCTCGTCGCGCGCCTGGTCACGCAACTGGCCGCCTATGGCGCGGTTGTAATCGGTTTCGATATTGTCTTCGCAGAAGGCGATCGTTTGTCGCCGCCGCGCCTGGCCGAAACACTGCCGGGCATCGACGAGGCCTTGCGCACGCGTTTGCGCCAGCTTCGCGGGACCGACAGCATCTTGGCCGATGCGCTGTCGAGCACGCCCGTCGTCCTGGGACAGTCCGGACATCACGATGCCGCAAGCGGTGCCGACAGGCCGCTCGACAAAGTTCCGATCGCAACGCTTGGCGGTGATCCGCGCCCGTATTTGTTCAGCTTTGCCGGCGTCGTGCGCAACATTGCGGAACTTGAGGCCGCGACGCCGGGACGCGGCATGTTCAATTTGGTCAGCGAGCGAGACGGTCTGGTGCGTCGCGTGCCAGCCTTGGTGATGGTCAAGGGCCAGATGCAGCCGACGCTATCCTTGGAAATGCTTAGGCTGGCGACCGGCCAGTCGGCCTATGCGGTGAAAACCGACGAGGCGGGAGTCCGCGGCATCGTACTGGCCGGGGTCGAAATTCCGACCGACAACCACGCCCGCATCTGGGTCAACTATGCACCACGCGATCCGAGCAAATACGTTTCCGCCGCGGACATTCTGGCGGATCGGCTACCGGGTGAGAGGCTGGCAGGCAAACTTGTGCTGATTGGCACCTCCGCCGTCGGACTGCTCGATCTCAAGGCAACACCTCTTCACACGGCTATTCCCGGGGTCGAGGTGCACGCCAACATTCTCGAGACGATCCTTACCAAGGCTTACCTGCTGCGACCCAACTATGCCTTGGGCGCCGAGGTCGTGATGCTGGTCCTGGTGGGTGTCTTGATGATCGTCGTCGTGCCTCGGCTTGGAGCCTTGGTTGCCTTGATCTATGGGGCCCTGGTTACCGCCGCCCTGGCGGCAACCTCGTGGTATTTTTTCGTCGCCGAGGGCTTGCTGATCGACGTCAGCTACGCCCTGCTCGCCGGTGGCGCCATCTATCTGTCGCTGGTTTTCATCAATTATCTGCGCGAGGAACAGCAGCGGCGCCAGGTGCGCAGCGCCTTCAGCCAGTATCTCTCGCCGACGCTGGTCGACCAACTGGCCGGCGACCCTGAGCGCCTGGTGCTCGGCGGCGAAACCCGTACCATGAGTTTCCTGTTCTGCGACATCCGCGGCTTTACCGCCATTTCGGAACGCTACAAGTCCGACCCCCAGGGCCTGACCCGGCTGATCAACAGTTTCCTGACGCCCTTGACCGAAGCGATCCTTGCCACCGACGGCACCATCGACAAATACTTGGGCGATGCCATCATGGCTTTCTGGAACGCCCCGATCGACGATAGCCAACATTCGAGCCGCGCGTGTCGCGCCGCCTTGGACATGTTGGTACGTCTGGCTGAGCTGAACAATACGCTTGCTGAACAGGCGGCAGAGAAGGGCGAAGTCGTGGCACCGCTGCAGATCGGCATCGGTGTCAATAGTGGCCCCTGCGTCGTCGGCAACATGGGTTCAAGCCTGAGGTTCGATTACACCGTGCTCGGCGATGCGGTGAATCTGGCTTCGCGTCTCGAAGGCCAATCCAAGACCTACGGTATGACGATCGTGATCGGCGGCGAAACCGCGCGGTACGTGGCTGACGACTTCGCCCTGCTCGAACTCGATCTCATCCGCGTCAAGGGCAAGCAAGAGCCGGAGCGGATCTTCGCTTTGCTTGGCGACAAGGATTTGGGTCGTTCACAGGCCTTCCTGGATCTGCAATCCCACAACGCGACTTTCCTGGAGCGTTACCGGACGCAGCAGTGGGCTGCGGCGCTGGAGGCGATCGCCAAATGTCGCGCCGCCGCGCCGGACCTGCGCCTGGCCGTGACCTATGATCTACACGCCAAGCGCTGCGCCGCTTACATGGCCGATCCACCGCCACCCGATTGGGACGGCGT
>JAJFGM010000735.1 GCA_021776145.1 Kiloniellaceae bacterium
ATCGGACGCACCAGGTTTTCGGGATGGTCGAGAAGCTGCGCCGGCAGCAAATCCTCACGTAGCGGTAGATAACGACCGGTGACCGCCGGGCCGGAAAACCGGTTGGCGCCGGGATTGCAGGCGAAGACACCGCGCACGGCCGTGTTGCGCAGCCCATGGTCGCGCAGCATCACGGTGGTCAGCGTCGGTGTCGAGACCTGCCCAAGGGCAGCGGCCGTATCGGTCATCTCCAGGTGCTCCGGTTACAAAGAGGTCAGTCACGCGAGTTACACGATCCATTGCAATAGGGGAACGCCTCGCAAGCAAGCGGTCAACCTCTCATTCCAGCGCGCTCCATCGGCGCTGGTCGCTCAAATCACCTTGCCCGGGTTCATGATCCCGCTGGGGTCGAGGGGCTGCGTGATGGCGCGCATGACGGCGAGTTTGGTCGGCGCGGCGTGTTCCCGCAGACTGTGCCGCTTGTCCATGCCGATGCCGTGTTCGGTCGAGAGGGCACCGCCACGCTCGCGCAAACCCACGTAGTGCCTTGCTTTTGCCTGCCCGATTTTGGTTCCGGGTGCGCCAGCGTGGCAACGATCCTCGCGTCGGTCGAGACCAAAGCACCGGGCCCCCGGTCGCTGGACGCATGGCAGCAATGTCCTTCTTGTGACTTGTCCGACGCCGCTGAATCCGCGTTAATGCCGGGGTCGGCCCCGCCCGCGACAAGAATGGGCACGGGCCAGGCTCATAGGGAAGAAACGGAGGGCTCCATGCTCAACAATGCCGAATCGCTCATGCTGGAGCGCGACGCCGCGCACCTCGTGCACCCCCTGCATAACCCGGCCGCGCACGAAGGCGGCAAGGTCTGGGTCGGTGGCGAAGGTGAATACCTCTTCGACGCCAACGGCGGGCGCTATATCGATGGGCTGTCAGGCCTGTGGAACAACACCGCCGGCAACGGCCGCCAGGAGCTGATCGAGGCGTCGCACCGGCAGATGAACGAGATGGCCTTTGCATCGGGCTATACCGGCAGCTCGAACCCGCGCGCCATCGAACTGGCCGAGCGCCTTGCCGCCATCACCTATCCCAGCGTCAACCACTTCTACTTCACCTCCGGCGGCGGCGAGTCCACCGACTCCAACATCAAGCTGTCCCGCCACTACTGGAAATTGATGGGCAAGCCCAACAAGACCAAGGTGATCTCGCGCATCTGGGGCTACCACGGGACGACGCTGGCCGCCATGTGCGCCACCGGGATCAACGCCTACTGGCCGATGTTCGAGCCGCGCATCCCTGGCTTCCTGCATATCCCGCCGGCCGACAGCTACCGCTACGAAGCGCCGGCGGGTGTCAGCCAGGGTATTGCCGCCGCGAACGAGTTGGAAAAAGCCATCCTCGCCGAAGGCCCGGATACCGTCGGCATGTTCATCGCCGAACCGGTGCCGGGCGCCGGCGGGGTGCTGATTCCGCCGGACGACTACTTCCCGCGCATCCGCGAGATCTGCGACGAATACGATGTGCTGCTGGTCTCGGACGAGGTCATCACCGGCTTCGGCCGAACCGGCAAGATGTTCGGCCTGGAACACTGGGGTGTCGAACCCGACCTCATCCAATTCGCCAAGGCCATCACCTCGGGCTATTTCCCGCTCGGCGGCATCGGCATGAACGACAAGGTCGCCGACGTTATCATCGGGGCCGGCAAGCCCTGGATGCACGCCTATACCTACAGTGCCCATCCGACCGGCTGCGCCATCGCCCTTGCCATGCTCGACGTCATCGAGAAGGAAGATTTCCCAGCCCAGGCCGCGAGCAAGGGCACGCGCCTTCTGGACGGCCTGCGTGCCGCTCTCGCCGATCACCCGCATGTCGGCGATGTCCGCGGCAAGGGCCTGATGTGCGGCATCGAGTACGTCAAGGACAAGGCGACGAAAGAGCCCTTCGAGGCGACGGAGAACGTCGGCCCGCGCATTCACGGCGAGACCGTCGCGCGTGGCCTGTTCAGCCGCACGCGCGGCGACGTCTACCAGATCGCGCCGCCGATCGTCACCTCGGAAGAGAATATCGACCGCATCGTCGAAACCATCGCCGAAAGCACCAAGGTCATTCTCGGCTGAGGCGGCCCGTGGTTTAAGGCACGACGTTATTCGGCGTCGGCCTTCTGGTGGTCGTTGTCGGGGTCGTAAGCCACCCGCGCAAGCGGCCGCGCCGTCAGGTCGGCGTCGAGCACACGCAGACGGAAAGTCTCGGCGGCGACAAACGCCGGTTTCAGATAGGCAAGCACCAGGGTCTTTCCCGTGCGCGGCGCGTATGCGCCGGAAGTCACCAGGCCGGCCGGAGCATCACCGACGAACAGTGGGTGTCCGAAGAAGGGCACCGGCCCCGCGTCCGTCACCTCCATCAGCTTGAGGCGCCAGGCCTCGCCCGCCGCCTCACGCGCCAGCATGGCCGAGCGTCCGACAAAGTCTCGGCCTTCGGTCTTGACGAAGGGCGCCAGCCCGGCTTCCAGCGGACTGCGTTCCGTCGAAAGATCGCCGCCCCAGGCCGGATAGCCTTTTTCAAGACGCAGAGCGTTCATCGCATAGGCGCCGAACAAACCGAGGCCGAGGTCCGCACCTGCTGCCATCAGCGCCTGGAAGATAACAGGCTGATCGGCAAGATCGTGGTGCAACTCCCAGCCCAACTCTCCGACATAGGAAATTCGCAGGGCTAAAACCGCCCGGCCGGCGACCGCGATACGACGGGCCGAGAGCCAGGGAAAGGAGCGGTTGTCCAGCGCGGCCTCGGTGACCCGCGCCAACAGGTCCCGCGCCTTGGGCCCGGCGACGGCAAGAACGCCGCGCGCCTGGGTGAGGTCCTCGATGTCCAAGCTGTCGCCGGCGCGTTGGCGCAGCAGGTCATGATCGTGGCGTCGCGCCGCCGCGGCGCTGACCAGGTAAAAGTCCTCGGCGCCCCGACGCGTCACCGTGAATTCCGAGGCGACGCCGCCCGACGGCGTTAGGACGTGCAGCAGACCGATGCCGCCGTCGTGGCGCGGCACACGATTGGCCCCGAGGCTATCCATGAAGGCTTCGCTATCCGGCCCGCGCAGGCGAAATTTCGAGAAAACGCTCATGTCGGCGAGGCCAACTTCCGTGGCAACGGTCTCGCATTCGCGTGCCACGGCGGCCGACCACGTGGGCGTTCGAAAGCTCGTTACATCCGCCGCCTCCGCCTGTGTGGCAAACCAGTTCGGGCGCTCCCAGCCATAGGCGGCACCGAAGCGCGCGCCACGCGAAGTCAGCTCGGCATGGATCGGCGAGGTGATCTTCGGGCGCCCGCCCGGCCGCTCCTCGAAGGGATAGTGAATGGCGAACTGGTTGGCGAAGGCCTCCTTGGCCTTGGCGATGCGATAGTCGCGGTCGGCAAAACCGCCGAAGCGGCGTGGGTCAAGGGCCAGGGCATCCATTGGCGGCTCGCCACCGACGATCCATTCGGCGAGAAAACGCCCGGCGCCGCCACCTTCCATGACGCCCATGCTGGAGCCGGTGAGCAGCCAGGCACGATCCAGGCCGAAGGCCGGGCCGATCAGCGGGCCGGCATCGGGCGTGAAGGTGATGGGGCCGTTGACCACCGTCTTGATGCCGGCTTCGGCCAACGCCGGTATCCGTGCCATAGCCGCCGCTACGATATCCTCGATGGCATCGAGGTCGGGTGGTAGGAGTTCCATGCCAAAGGCCGGCGGCACGCCGTCGACCGACCAGGGCTTGCCGGCCTTTTCGTAGGGGCCGACGATGAGGCCATCGCGCTCCTGGCGGACATACCAGCTTTCTTCGGGATCGCGGATGATCGGCAACTCCCGCTCGAGCTCGGCGACGGCCGCGACGCGGTCGGTGACCAGGTACTGATGCAGCATCGGCACCACCGGCAGGTCGAGCCCCATCATATTACCGATCTCGCGGCACCAGGTGCCGGCGGCGTTGACGATGATCTCGGCGCGGATGTCGCCGTTCCGGGTGCGCAGCAGCCATTCGCCGCCAGGCTCGCGTTCGATGGCTTCGACCGGGTTGTGACGCTGGATCTCGGCGCCGCCGGCGCGG
>JAJFGM010000736.1 GCA_021776145.1 Kiloniellaceae bacterium
TATTCCAAGCGCGTCGATCAGGTGACCGGAGTGCTCGACTGTCTGGAGCTTCTAGGGGTGGAGGGCGAAGAAACGATCACGCCGTTTATCAAGACCGTCGACTATATCCCCCGATCCAAGGGCATTCAGGAACTTCTGCTGGATATGCGCCAGGAGGGCCGGACCATGGCGGTCGTTGTTGATGAATTCGGCGGCGCCGAAGGCCTGCTGACCATCGAGGACATCATCGAAGAGGTCGTAGAGGATCTTGAGGACGAATACGACGGCAAGGAGTCCCATAGGCAATGGATCCGCAAACTGGGCGAACGAGACTATATGGTCAGTGCCCGTATTGAGGTCGAGTCACTTGTCGAGGACCTCGGGATCGGCTTGCCGAAGGGTAAATACGCCAGCCTTTCCGGGTTTCTGCTGGACAAGGCTCGCGACATTCCCGTCGTCGGGGAGACGATAAATTTCCAGGGCATCAAATTCAAAATCGAACGTGCGACACCGCGGCTGATCCAAGAAGTCCGCATCCGCTGGTGAATCGCTCTCGGCCGCGCCTGCGGGGGCAAGTTGGGTTCCGCTTAACGCCCACTCTTCACTGGCTATCAACGACAGGGTCGACTTCTTTGGGCCCGCGGGTGGCGATCGAGATCGTTTCGGAAGGGCGTGCGATTGCGGGCTTTTGGCTAGAAGCAACGCGAGGGTTTGGCGCGTCATACGCGTGATGCGTTACATAACTCTAACTTAACCACTTCCGACATAGCCTATGAATTCAAATAGGCTGGCTGCAATTGCGGGCGCGGTGACCAATGAGCATGGCAGGCGACAGTTTGCTTTTCGCGGACTTGTTTGTGAGCGTCCATGGCGCCGCAGCGGACATCGCATGATGACAAACCAGGTGGCAAAGCATCGACCTGTGGTTGGTGCGTCGGCCCGGCGGGACCTCGTTTGGGCAGGTCTCGTATTTGCCCTTCTCTCAGCGTACTTTTTCGAAATCGAGGTTGTCGAATTTCTGTTCGAGGCGACGCGGGAGTTCGAACACCTGGAACTGGACGAGATTTTTGCGACCGTGCCCGCCCTCGCGGCCGTCGCGACCTGGTACTCTTATCGTCGATGGCGAGAATCGCGGCAGTTGGCGGACAATTTGGGCGAAAGCGTCGAGCAGCTCAAATTCACCGCCGAAAAGCTGGTCAGGGCCAAACAGAACGCGGAGCTTGCCAACCATGCCAAGTCCGAGTTTCTGGCCAACATGAGCCACGAGATCCGCACGCCGATGAACGGCGTCTTGGGCATGGCCGGCCTGCTTCTCGATACGGACCTCGACAACGAGCAACGCTTGCGCGCGGAGACTATCCTCCTGTCAGGCGAGGCGTTGCTCGGCATTATCAACGACATCCTTGATATTTCGAAGATCGAGGCGGGCATGCTCGAGCTCGAGGCGACGGATTTCTCTTTGTCACCGATCCTCGACAGTATCGTCGAGCTGACTGCCTGCCGGGCGCATGACAAAGGGATCGAGTTGGCGTCCTACGTTGCACCGGACGTGCCTATGAGGCTGGTGGGGGATGCTGGACGGCTTCGCCAGATCCTCCTCAATCTGATCGGCAACGCCATCAAGTTCACCGAAGCCGGCGGCGTAACGCTTGAAGTCAGCCTCGACGAGGCCACAGCGGGGGCGGCCGTCCTGCGGTTCGCCGTTTGCGATACCGGCATTGGGATTTCGGAAGAGGCGCGCAACAAGCTGTTCGAGAAATTCACGCAAGCCGATGCATCGACGACACGACATTTCGGTGGCACTGGCTTGGGCCTTGCCATCAGCAAGGATCTTGTTGCGCTGATGGGTGGCGAGATCGGTGTGGACAGCCAACCGGGCAAGGGCAGCGCCTTCTGGTTCACGGCGAAGTTCGGGCGACAGACCACGGCGGGCAACGAGGCCTTCGCCGAGGTCGCGGCACAGTTGAAGAACCGACGCCTGCTGATCGTCGACGACAACGACGTCAACCGGTTGGTCTGTGAGAAGTATTTGCTGGCGCTTGGCGCGCGCGTGACCGTTGTTTCGGGCGGAGACGCGGCGTTGGCGGCCTTGGCCGGGGCGGCGCCTGTCGACCCCTTCGAGGTGGTGATCATCGATCACATGATGCCGGAGATGGATGGCGGGGAGTTGCGGCGGCGCATTCGCGCCGAGCCGCACTACGATGGAACAAGGCTCGTCCTGTCGTCGTCTTCCGGCCTGGAAACCACCGACGCCAGCGCCGCCGAGTTGGGATTTGACGCCGCGCTACCGAAGCCACTACGACGCTCGGTGATACTTGGTTGCTTCATGCGCTTGTACGGTCTGAAGATCTCTGACAACAGGGACGAGTCGGCCAGGCAGGAAGTCTTCCTCGTTGAGGGGCAGGGGAGCAAGCAGCGTATTCTGGTGGTGGAAGACAATACGGTGAACCAGATGCTGGCCTGCGCCATCCTTGGCAAGGCGGGCTTTAGAACCGACGTGGCGGCCAACGGAATCGAAGCTCTTCAAGCGCTGAACAACTGCCCCTACGATCTTGTCCTGATGGATATGCAGATGCCCGAAATGGATGGCCTCGAGGCAACCTCTCGGATCCGCAAAATGCAAGGCGCGGTGGCGCGAATACCGATCATCGCCATTACGGCGAACGCCATGAAGGGTGACCATGAAAGGTGCCTCCAGGCGGGGATGAACGACTACATCTCGAAGCCGATCGATCGAGGCAAGCTGTTGGAGCGAATCGAATTCTGGTTGGGCGACCGGCAAAGCGCGGTGCCCGGGAAAAGCGTAGGGCGGGCCGGCAGAGATGCGACCGCGGAGACCAGAGATGACGCGGCGACGGGGGTCGAGGAAACCCTCGATAGCCTTGACGCCGAACCTGCCAGCGGCCGTGGTCGCCGGACGTGGGAACAGGCGTAGACCGCTCAGACCTTCTGACGGACAATGGCATGGCCGGAGCGGGCCAATAGCCGTCCTATACGAGAGCGACGGTCTTGGGCAAGAAAGAGAAGGCCGGAGGCCGCCCCCCCCGTGATCCCTGTCCCATCGATTATTGGAACAGAATAGCGCCCTTGCCGGTCGATTGGGTGTCGAACTTGGCATAGGCCTCGGCAGCCTGGTCGAGTGTGAAGCGATCGGTAAACAGACCTTCGACGTCAATGCCGCGTTCGGCGACAAAACGGGCGCATTCTGCCTGTATCACAGTGGAAAAGGTCCACGAGCCGATCAGGGTGATCTGGCGGCGCAGCAGGTCGGCGCTGACGTCGATGGTGACGGAGCCGCCTTCACCGACGAAGCAGACCGTTCCCCAGGTCCGCGTCGCGCGGATGGCGGCGAGGCGCGCGGATTCCGCCGACGAACAGTCGAGCGCCAGATCGACGCCGCGCCCGTTGGTCAATTCCTTCAGAACCGCGACCGCGTCATCGCTTGCCGGATCGATGGCCGTGTCGGCCCCCATCTTCAGTGCCATTTCGCGGCGTTCGGCGTTGATATCGAGGGCGATGACCCGGGCGCCCATGGCGACGGCAAGCTGGGTTGCCGACAAGCCCACTGGTCCTTGACCGAACACCGCCAGCGTGTCGTGCCCGGAGAGGTTCATGCGCCTGAGCGCGCCATAGGCCGTGCCGGTGCCACAGGCGATCGCGGCGCCGGTCTCGAAGGACAACGCCTCGGGCAGGGCGACGAGCGTGCGCGCCGGCACCTTCATGAACTTGGCATGCGCCCCGTGTCCCGTGACGCCGTAGACCACGAAGCCCTCGGCGCAGAGTTGCGACCAGCCGGAGCGGCAGTGACCGCAAGACCCGCAACCGAAGTAGTGGTGATCCATGACCCGCTGGCCGATTCGGGCTTCGCGCTCGCTGACGCCGGCACCGACGGCAACGACCACACCGCAGGGTTCATGACCGGCGACAATCGGTTCCGTGACATCGCCAAGCCCCAGGGCCCGTTGCATTTCGCCGGGCGCGGCACGATAGAACTTCAGATCGCTGCCGCACATTCCCGAGGCTTTTATTTCGATGACCACCTCGCCGGGTCCGGGGGCGGGATCGGGGAAGTCGAGCAGTTCGACGGTTCGATTGCCCGTAAAGACCGCGCCTTGCATGTCCATCCTCCCGGCCCACGATTGGTCCTATAATAAAGTCGGATTTTGCTTGCGAGGGCCAGCGGAAACTCCGCAGCTGGCGTAGGGAGCGCGAGGCCATGCCGGGCGCAAGCCCTCGCGCATCTGAAAACCTGCCTCGCCATTGATCTGCCGCATCTGGTCCGAAACGGGTCCGCTTATTGGCGGCGGCGAACCAGCTCGACCCGGCGGTTGAGGGCCCGGCCCGCGGCGTGGTCGTTGCTGGCGACCGGCGCCAAAAAGCCGACCCCATGACCCTCTAGCCGCGATGCCGCGATGCCGAATTCCAACCGCAGGAATTCGACGACCGCCTGCGCGCGACGGCGCGAAAGATCCAGGTTGTAACTTAATGTGCCGCGATCGTCCGTGTGCCCGACCACCAGCAACTCGAGCTCGGAATTGGTTTTGAGCAGGGTGGCGATCTCGTCCAGGGCCGGCCGTGACGTCGCGTTCACCTTGGCGCTGTCGGTTTCGAATAGGATGCCATAGATCGCGATATGGCCCTCTTGCTGCAAGCCATCTCGCATCGCCGCGGCGTCGACCGTAACCAGCCCCCGTTCCATGGGTTGCACTTCGACGACCGTGAGCTGCACGTAGATCCGGTCCTTCTTCGCGCCGCCGATGCCGTATGCCCGATTGATATAGAGTGCGACATAGATATCGCCCTCGCCGCGCGTCAGCCGCGCGGCCAGATAGCGTTGATCGTCGTAGGCGTCGCCCTGCTCGGGCGTGTAGGGCACGGCGGCGTGGTTGAAATCACGCCCTCCGCAGGTTTTGTTCTTGCAGCTGAACAGCGTCTCGAATCCGCTGTTTCCGAGCGCTTCCCGATAGTTGCTGAACACCTCCAGCGACGAGCGACCGGCGGCAATCCAATAGCGAATCTCAGTGACCCGGCCTTCCAGATCGATGCTGCTCGCGGCGGTCTTACCCTTCACCTCGCCGGTGAGCAACGTGTGGTCGTCGAACGCCTCCTCGGCAAAACGGTCGATCACCGCCGAGGGATAACGCGAGATCATTGGATGATCTTTTGCCCCCGCCAAATCTTGCGCCCGGGCGCCCGCTGCATTCCCTATTGCAGCGAGGGCGACGAGCACGAGGGCGATCATCGCCCTCATTTTGGCAGTTTGAACATTGCCGGATTAGCTGGCATGACTTGCGCGCCCGCCGGAATCTCGAACAGGGCGGCGTCCTGCGGTCCACGCGATAGGGCCTTCAGGTACATAACAAAAGTCCCTTCAGGTCCGCTGCCTTCGGTCCGCATGACTATGCCGTCGTCGGTAACCCAGGACAGCACTGTGAAAGGGGTGCCTGTGCCATTGTCGACTTCGGTCCGGTATTTGGTCACCGATTCTCCACCCACATCCTCTCGCCCCACGGCCACGGGTTTCGGTCCGGCGGAATCGCTGGGCAGGCCAGTTTGCGGGTTCCCGTCGAGGGCCATTTCCATGGCCATGTTCATCTGCGGCATATACATGATCAGCTTGCCGAGATCCGGGCGCATGATGGTGACCTGCGGCATGCCGCCCATGGACCGCTCCCATCGCTCCTTGCCGCGGTCATGAAAGACCGGTCCGCCTATTTGATGGCCGCTGGTTTCCATAACCCGCTGCGCGCTGTAGGCGGCATCCGGAGTCGGCATATCCGCGCCAACAGCCGGCGCTATGATGAGCCCGAGTACAACGGCGACAATCCACAAACGTCTCATGCGTTGCGATCCAATCTACTTTTACAAGTCAATCCGCAGACCCATGGCGATCATAGCCACATTCCACTTCCGTTGAAATGCTTGCCCTCCGCTGGCATCCAAGCGCCTGATCTTGGAGATTTGACCAGTTCGGGAACGTGTCCGGTCACGCTATCGGCATTCCAGAGGTTCTCTGAAATCAAAGACCATAGTTTCTTATGGCTATGGTCTTGTCGTCTTTCACAATTTCCATGGCGACATAGGAATGGGTCTGTTGGACGCCGGGTAGTTTGCCGATCCGATCGCCCAGAACTCTGCGATAGTGCGTAATGTCCAAGGTGCGAATCTTGAGCATGTAATCGAATTGGCCCGCCAGCAAATAACACGCTTGAACTTCCGGGATGCGCTTGACGGCTTCATTGAAAAGTTCCAACGCGTTGTCGCTGGTTTGATTTAGTGTCACATGCACGATCACCACATGGCTGGCGCCGAGTTGTTCGGGGTCAAGCTCGGCCCGATACCCCATGATTACACCGTCGCGTTCCAGCCGCCTTATTCTTTCGGTGCAAGGTGTCTTGGTCAGGTTGATGCGTTCGGCGAGCTCAACGATCGGCATCCGCCCATGCTCTTGCAGCACGGCCAAAATGCGCTGATCGGTCCGATCCAGAGCTTTTTTCATATAGTCATAATTCCTAGTAGATGGTAGAAAACAGGCCAATTAACTGCTTTTTAGCCTATTAAAGAGCCAATGACTAGACGAATTGACTATTATGGAGGGCGGAAGGTAAGGCGCTTAACCTGCATTTGGCATAGAGCCCAACACTTGCCCCACGCCTTCGATGACATAGGCGTGTACCTTCCGTCAGACGGGGCAATTGGCGGTGACATTGGGAGGAAAAGGAATGGCCGACATATTTATCGTTGGTTACGACGGTTCAGAAGCGGCACAGCGTGCTGTTGATTTCGCGGCGGCTCGGGCCAAGGTTGCCAAAGCCGAACTGCATCTGGTTCTGGTGGTCGAATGGTCGCCTTACAGTTTTCACACTCCAGAAGAGCTGGCCGAACGTCACAAACGACGCGAGCAGGAGCTGACGCGGGCGAATGCCATCGTCCAGCCGGTCGCGGACAAACTCAACGCGGGCGGTATCAGCGCCACCTGTGAAGCGCGTCATGGCAATGCCTGCGACCTGCTCTCCTCGATTGCCGAGGAAAAAGGCGCCGTCCAGATCATCATCGGACGCACCGGCGGATCGGGGTTTGCCAATCGGCTGCTCGGGGGACAGGTGATTACGCTGGCACAGGCGTCGCCCGTGCCGGTGACCATCGTTCCGTGACACCTGCGCCAGGAGTGCAGGGATCAAGTTCTTATCGTGGGGAAATCAGATGTTCAAAACCTTAGCTGGGGCGGGCTTGAGCTTGCCCTTTATGACCAGCCTTGCCTACGCCCAATCGGACGGTATTGACCAGGCGATCAGCGATGCGATCGGACCGATCGTCAATCCGATCGTCAATACGGTTTTTTATTCGGTGCCGGTGTTCGGAACCAACTTTCCACTGATCGTCGGCTGGCTGGTGATCGCGGCCGTGGTGTTCACGCTTTATTTCGGCTTCATCCAGTTCCGCGGCTTCAAGCATTCCATCGAACTGGTTCGCGGTGATTATTTCGACCCGAAGGATGCGGGCGAAGTCACGCCCTTCCAAGCGCTGGCCACCGCCCTGTCGGGCACGGTCGGCCTCGGCAATATCGCCGGTGTTGGCGTTGCCGTCTATCTCGGCGGCCCCGGCGCCACCTTCTGGATGATCCTTGCCGGTTTGCTCGGCATGGCGTCCAAGTTCACCGAATGTGTGCTCGGTGTGCGCTACCGCAACGAATACGAGGACGGCACCGTTTCGGGCGGGCCGATGTACTACCTGAGCAAAGGCCTGTCCGAGGATGGCAAGGCCGCGCTTGGAAAGTTTCTCGCGATTTTCTTCTCGATCTGCTGTATCGGCGGCGCGCTCGGTGGCGGCAACATGTTCCAGGCCAACCAGTCGTTCGCCCAGATCTCCAGCATTGTTCCGTTTTTCGAGGGCAAGGGCTGGCTGTTCGGCCTGATCATGGCCGTGGTCGTTGGTGTCGTCATCATCGGCGGTATCAAGTCGATCGCCCG
>JAJFGM010000737.1 GCA_021776145.1 Kiloniellaceae bacterium
GACAGATCATGCAGCCGTGCAAAGGGCGAATCACCCACGTCGAGCATCAATTCGCCAGATCCTGTCCTGGCAAGTACCTCCACCCCGCGCCGCCCGTATCGCTCAGTCAGGCTTTCTCTCAGCCATCCTTCCGCCTGGCGCCGCCGTCGCTCCGCTAGGGCGTCTTCACGCCGCAATCGTTCCATATGCTCGTCGATCGCCGCAATAAGCGGTTCGGTACCCATCTGCGCCGCCGCCGACACGGCAAGCACCGGAATCTCGCCCGCGTCGCCCAGTCCCAGGGCACCCTTGACATCGGCCAGGGCGCGGCGTGCCGCGTCCTTCATATCCGATTTGGTCACGACGGCGATGTCGGGAATTTCAGCAATTCCAGCTTTCATGAACTGTAGCGAGTCGCCGGAGCCTGGCTGGATGCAAAGGACCACGCAATCGGCAACGCCGGCGACATCGGTTTCCGATTGCCCGACCCCTACCGTCTCGATCAAGACGACGTCAAACACGGCGCGCATCAATACCATGGCCGCCAAGGTCATCTCCGCCAAGCCGCCAAGGCGGTCGCGCGCGGCCATCGAACGGACGAATACGCCGGCATCGTCCGGGTTGGTCAGCAGGCGTACGCGGTCTCCCAATAGCGCGCCGCCCGAGCGGCGCGATGAAGGGTCGACGGCGATGACCCCGACACTGCGTCCGGCATGGGTTTCCTCACTGGTTGCGCGCAGTAGCTTGATCATGGCGCCGATTAATGTCGACTTGCCGACACCCGGCGGGCCGGTAATTCCGACGACTTGGGCGCGCGGCGCGTTGTAGGCGGCATCAAGCAAGGAAAGGCTCTGCGGCCCTTCCGGTTGTCTTTCAAGATCCGCCAAGGCTCGCGCCAAGGCCACCTTTCCCCCGCTTCTGAGGTTTTCCAGTGCTGTTGTAGCCGCCTGCATAAGCGCAGTTGGCCGAGCGGGCTTGGCCGCGTCAAGTGTGGAATGTGTCTGGATGTTCGCCGGTTACACGAAAGTGATTCGGCGCGGCAGACAGGGCCGGCTATGGTCGGAAATCCGCGATTGCCCGAGAAGCCAGTTCAACAAGCCAGGACATCCCATGCGCGCAGTCTCCTCTAGGTCGCCGAGTTTCGAGCGCCGCACGTTTCTGTTCTCGGCGTTCGCCGTGGTTGCGGGCATTGTCGTAACTTCTCTCGCCGCAGCCGAAAGCAACCTGATCTCGGCCGATGCGGCGCTTTCCGCCGTGGTCAGCGGCCAAGCCGCCCTGATCGACGTGCGCTCGCCTCAGGAATGGCAGCATACCGGCATCGCCAAGGGCGCGCACGCCATTACAATCCATGGGCCGGACGGACTAAACGGTTTCGTCGCGGAAATGGAAGCAAAGTTCGGCGACGACCGCACGCAGGCTATCGTCGTCATTTGTGCCCGCGGCAATCGCTCGACATTGGTGCAAAGCACCTTGCTCGAAAGGGGCTTCAGCCAGGTGTTGAACCTGCGCGAGGGTATGTTGGGCAGCGGCGACGGACCGGGTTGGCTGGCCCGAAAACTGCCTCTGCAATCTGCGCCCTGACGCACGGCTGGGCGGCGCACGGCTGGGTGGTCCACGACTGGGCGGACCACGACTGGGCGGACCGGCCTTAGTTAGAAATCCAGAATTTTGCGCACATCGTCTAGATCAACCAGGAAATAGAAGAGCACCGCCACGATCGCCGCCCCAACCGGCCAGGCGTACCAAGGCACGGGAATTGGATTGCTGGCGCCGCAAACGGGACAAACGTCCACATCCACTCCCAGTTTTTCCCCACATTTATTGCAGCGCCGTTTCATGCCCCTGTTCCCTCAAGGCAGCGATATCTTTTTTCACGTTGGAGTTTCGCCGCCCCACCGTCGCTTGGCAAGCTAGTGGCGCGATACAGAGATCATGACAGAGCCGCCTGGGCAGCGGCGAGGCGGGCGATCGGGACCCGGAACGGCGAGCAAGAGACATAGTCGAGGCCGACGCCCTGGCAGAAGTGGATCGAGGCCGGATCGCCACCATGTTCGCCGCAAATGCCGAGTTTCAGGTCGGGGCGTACCTTGCGGCCGCGTTCGGCACCGATTGAAACCAGTTCGCCGACACCGTCGGGATCCAAGGTGATAAAGGGGTCACGCTCGATGATGCCTTGTTGCTCGTAGGCGCCGAGAAAATTGCCGGCGTCGTCGCGCGACAGTCCATAGGCGGTCTGGGTAAGATCGTTGGTGCCGAACGAGAAGAACTCGGCATTTTCGGCGATCTCACCGGCACGCAGAGCGGCGCGCGGCAACTCGATCATGGTGCCGACGAGGTATTTGAACTGGGATCCGCTCTTTTTCATCACCTCCTGGGCGACCCTGTCGACCAAGTCCTTGAGAATGTCGAACTCCGCCTTGATGGCGACCAGCGGGATCATCACTTCCACCTCCACGCCCTTGCCGGTCTCCTTGTCGACCTCAACGACGGCTTCGAAGATGGCCCGTGCCTGCATCTCGTATATTTCGGGATAGGTGATGGCCAGCCGGCAGCCGCGATGACCGAGCATCGGATTGACTTCGAACAGTTTCATTGTCCGCGCACGGAGCTGATCCTCGGAGACACCAGCCGCTGTCGCCACCAGGGCCATCTCGGCATCGCCATGCGGAAGGAATTCGTGCAGCGGCGGGTCCAGGAGACGAACGGTCACCGGCAGACCGGCCATGATCTTGAAAATCTCGACAAAGTCCTGGCGCTGCATTGGCAGGATCTTGGCCAGGGCCTTGCGACGCCCCTCTTCGCTCTCGGCCAGGATCATCTCGCGCACGGCAACGATACGGCCGGCATCGAAGAACATGTGCTCGGTCCGGCAAAGGCCGACCCCTTCGGCGCCGAACTGCAACGCGGTGCGGCACTCTGTCGGCGTATCGGCGTTGACCCGGACCTTCATGGTGCGAATCCTGTCGGCCCACTCCATGATGATCGCGAAATCATCGGACATTTCGGGTTGCACCGTCGGCACTTCGCCCTTCATGATCTCACCGGTCGTGCCGTCGATCGTCACCAGATCGCCTTCCCTCATCTCGATATCGCGCACCCGCATGACACCGGTCTTATAGTCAATGCGCAACTCGGCGGCGCCGGAGACGCAAGGCCGGCCCATGCCGCGCGCGACAACCGCGGCATGGCTGGTCATGCCGCCGCGAGTCGTCAGGATGCCTTCGGCGGCATGCATGCCGTGAATATCCTCCGGACTGGTTTCGACGCGGCACAGAACCACGCGCTCGCCGGCGGCGGCCTGTTTTTCAGCCGCATCGGCGGTCAACACGATCTTGCCCGAAGCGGCCCCCGGCGAAGCCGGCAGGCCACGCGCGATGATATGGCGCTCCGCGTCGGGATCGAGCATGGGATGCAGAAGCTGATCAAGCGAAGCCGGGTCGATCCGGCCAACGGCTTCGGCCTCGCTGATCAGGCCCTCCGACGCCATTTCTGCGGCGATCCGCAAGGCCGCCGGCGCCGTGCGCTTGCCGGCACGTGTCTGCAACATATAAAGCTTGCCGCGCTGCACCGTGAATTCGATGTCCTGCATGTCGCGATAATGCGCCTCCAGGACATGCCGTACGTCATCGAGCTGCCCGAAAACCTCGGGCATGACCTCCTCCATCGCCGGCAGCTTCGAGTGGTTCATTTCCTTGCCGCGAAGTGTCAGATTCTGCGGCGTCCGGATACCGGCAACGACATCTTCACCCTGTGCGTTGACCAGATATTCGCCATAGAAGCTGTTCTCGCCGGTCGAGGGGTCGCGGGTGAAAGCAACACCGGTGGCGCAGTCCTCTCCCATGTTGCCAAAAACCATTGCCTGCAGGTTGACCGCCGTTCCCCATTCAGCCGGGATATGGTGCAGTCTGCGATAGGTGTTGGCGCGCTGGTTCATCCACGACTGGAAGACTGCCCCGATCGCGGCCCAAATCTGTTCGCGCGGCGCTTGCGGAAAGGGTTCTCCTGTCTCCGCCAGAACCTTGGCCTTGAATTCCTCGATAACCTTGAGCCACTCGTCGGCCGTCAGTTCGGTATCCAGACTGTGACCTTGGTCTTCCTTGTGAAGCTCGAGAATCACTTCGAAATGGTGATGGTCTACACCCCGAACCACGTCACCAAACATCTGGATGAAGCGGCGGTAGCTGTCGAGCGCAAAACGCCGGCCGCCCGACCCTTTCGCGAGCCCCTCGACGGTCTGGTCGTTGAGGCCGAGATTGAGCACCGTGTCCATCATGCCAGGCATAGAGGCGCGCGCGCCCGAA
>JAJFGM010000738.1 GCA_021776145.1 Kiloniellaceae bacterium
GTATTTCAGGATCCCTATCGTTCGCTCAACCCGCGCCGCACGGTGGGCCAGTCGATCGTCGAGGGCCCGATGAATTTCGGCCTGTCGAAGGACGAGGCGCTGGCGCGGGCGCGCGAACTCATGCGTGTCGTCGGTCTGTCGCCCGATGCCTTGGAACGCTTTCCGCACCAGTTTTCCGGCGGCCAGCGCCAACGCATTTGCATTGCCCGGGCACTGGCCATGGAGCCCAAGGTGCTGATTGCCGACGAAGCGGTCTCGGCGCTCGACGTTTCCGTTCAGGCCCAGGTGCTGCGCCTGCTCGACGACGTGCGCCAGCGCTTCGATCTGGCCATGCTATTTATCACCCACGACCTGCGCGTCGCGGCGCAGATCTGCGACCGCATCATGGTCATGCAGCGCGGCGTCGTCGTCGAACAAGGCCCGACGGCACGCGTCTATGCCGAGCCGGAACACCCCTATACCAAGTCCCTGCTCGATGCAGCGCCAGGCCGACACACGGTCTTCGGCGCGGCGGTCTGAAGCCGACTTCGGGACAGTGAACTCAGGACGGATCTTCGCCTGACGGTGTCAGCCGTCGGCCGCGGGGATTGACGCTGATGTGCGGCGCGGGTCGCCGAACGAGTCATCCTCGCGGGCGACCACGCACCAGCGGCAAATTGCGCTGCTCGACCTTTAGCCGAAGATGCGCGTCGGCGCGCCGCAACGGATAGACCCAATATAGCGAGTTGGAGTGATCGCGGATGCCAATGCTGTAGATGTTCGGGCGGCGGCGGCCGAGGCGCGGGGATTCGCCGGGCTGGCGCTATTCGAAGGCGCGTTGAGCCGGCGCCGGAAGTTCTCGGGATTCAGCATAATAGGCGTCGAATTCCGGCGGAATGTGACGGGCCGGCAGCGAGATCATTTCTTTGTCACGCCGTGCCCGCAGGATCTGCGTGATATAGTCGATCCGTTCTGCCATGGCTGGCCGGTTTCGTCCCGATCCCTGATTGCGTGATGGATCTTAGCCCGCCGCTTCGCCCGGCGCGAATATCCGGTGGACAAAGGGGCGAAGCTGAGGAAGTTATTAATGTCTCGAGTGAAGACCAAGGGATCAACTTCGTTGCAGTCGTCAGGGGTCAAATTGCCGAGCCTGTGGGGCGGAACCAGGCGCGTTGCCCTTGCGGCGATCATGACTGCCGCCTTGATCCTGCCCTGGGGCCAAGGCAGGGCTCAGGACGTCGTTTCCTGCGTGCTGGGACAGGAACTTGAGCTGGGCGAAGGTGTCGATGTGCTCGTTGAGCACTATAGCCGCTGCCTTGAGGCACCTGGGCTGACACGGACGGAAAGGGCCCGCTACCACCACAAGCGCGGTCAAGTCTATGCCGCCGGGGGGCGTTTCGGTCTGGCAATCGACGACTTCGACAGGGCCTTGCGTGTCGATCCTGGTTTGGCGGCGATTCACATCGACCGCGGGACCGCGCTGGCCGGCATGGGTGAGTTGAACCGCGCCCTGGGCAGCTACGACAAAGCGATCCGCATCGATCCCAGTGCCGCCACGGCCTATAACAAACGCGGCGAAATCTACTATGCGCAGGGGCATTTGGAGCAGGCCCTGAGGGACTATGAGAAGGCGCTGGCTTTCAACCCCGACTCCGTCGAAGCCCACAACAATCGCGGCATCGCCCTGGCCGACCAGGGTAAGTTGGCGCGCGCCATCAAGGACTACGAAACAGCCCTTAGCCTCGATCCCAACTTTGCCGTGGCTTACTATAATCGTGGCAACGCCTACTCAGAACAGGGTGACTTGGAGCGCGCGGTCGAAGACTACGACGCGGCGCTGCGGTTGAATCCCGGCGATGCCGGCGTTTATCACAACCGCGGAGTCGCGCTCTTCGAGCACGGCCACCATGCCGACGCCATCGCAGATTTTCGCCACGCCCTGACGTTCGCGCCGGACAACATCTATTCGGCGATCTGGCTCTATCTTGCCCAGGCGCGGGCCGGCGAGGAAGAGCGGGCGGAGTTGCGCCGCAACGCCGAGCGTCTGCGTCTGGATATGGCGGACTGGCCGGGCCCGGTCATCGGCATGTTTCTCGGTGACGTCGACGTGCAGGTGGTGACCGATATGGGAAAACCCAACGCAACACACGCCGACAAGGAACGCCGCTGCGAGGCTTGGTTCTACGTCGGGCAGCACGAACTTTTGGCGGGTCGCCAGGACAGTGCCCGCACGCTTTTCAAGGCCGTGCTGCGCACTGGCATCACCAATTTTTTCGAATTCAGTGCCGCCCGCGCCGAACTCAGGCGCATGGCTGGCGGTTAGACCTGTTTTGCAGCCGATGCAGAAGTAGGGCGGCAAGCCCGCCGAGGCCTGAAAACGCCGCCATCAGCAGGAACACCCGCGACCCCTCGGCGGCATAGACCCAGCTTGCCGCCGCCATGGCGATGCCGAAGAACAGTCCCATGGCGAGGCCGTCATAAAGGCCCTGTGCCGAGGCCGACTGATCTTCCGGCACCGTCTGCTGAAGGAACGAGAGCGCCGCTACATGCGTTGCCGTGAAGGTCAAGGCGTGCAGCAGCTGGACCGCGATCAACCAGGCGATCTCGGTCGTCAGGCCAAGCACGCTCCAGCGAAGGATCCCGGCCGCCGCCGCCAGCAGGAACAGGCGGGTGACGCCGAGGCGCCGCACCAAACGCCCGGCAAAGCTGAACAACAGAATTTCGGCCAGCACGCCTTCGGCCCAAAGAAAACCGATGGTGCCGTCGGCGACGCCAGCCTGGCGCCAGTGCAGCGTGGCGAAAGCATAAAGCGCCGCGTGACTCGATTGCAGAAGCGCCGCGGTGGCGGCAAAGAGGCAGAAGACGGGTTGGCGCATCAAATCGAGTGCCGCCGGGCGGACGCGCTGGCGTCGTTCCACCCTGAGATTTGGCAGGGTCATCGAGGTCATGACCACGGCCAGAGCACCGCCAAACAGAAGCCAGATCACCACTTCGCTGCCATAGAGTCGCAGCAACCATCCGCCGGCGATGGAAGCGGCGATGAAGCTGATCGAGCCCCAAAGCCGCACGCGACCATAGTCGGTGCCGCTGCGCGACGCCGACAGCAAGGCCAGACTGTCGGTGAGGGGGATGGCCGAGGTGATCAGGGTGCCAACCACCAGCCAGGCCAGAAGCAGCGGCCAGAATCCCCACAGTCCGCTAAGGCCGAGCAGTCCGAGGGCGACGCAAAGGGAAATTGCCAGCAGCAGCCGGCGGCGCTCGCCGCTGTGGTCGGCGTAGCCGGTTAGCAGCAGGCCGACGGGGATCTTGGTCCACAAGGCGGCGGCAAGAATTAGCCCGATCTCGGCCGCCGATAGGCCTCGACCGGCGAACCAAACCGGCATGAAGGGCACAAGGATGCCGACGATCCAGAAAAAGCAGAAGTAGTAACCGGAGAGGCGGAGGGCGTGACTGGATGGCGACACTGCGGATCCTTGCAAAGGGTTTTTCGCTGCGATGCAGCGCCAAGCTTTCGGGCCGAAGACTCCGGCCTACGGCTTGACTCTACGTCGGAATGCGCTCAGGCTGAAAAAAATTTCAAAGAACAAAAAAAATTACAATGAAGCCTTTCAGACGACGCTAGAGGCGCACGGTGGGACGCAGGCGCGAGACGGACGAACGGGACCTGGGCCTGGCGGCACGCGCCGCCTGGCTGTCCTATATCGGTGGCCATACGCAGAGCGAGATCGCCGCGCGTCTCGGTGTGTCGCCGGCAAAGGCGCACCGCCTGATTGCGCTGGCTCACAGCCAGGGTCTGGTCAAGGTTTTTATCGTCGGCGCGCCCGGTGAGTGTCTTGAACTCGAGGACCGCCTCGCCGAACGTTATGGCCTGCGCAGCTGTATCGTCGCACCGGCGGTCGGCGATGAAAGCGAGGGCAGCGGTTCGGCCGACTTCGCCGCCGTCGGTGTCGCCGCCGCGGGCTTCCTGCACGGCCTGATGGAAGACCTGGGGCCGGTGATGATCGGGGTCGGCAAGGGCCGCTCCCTGGCGGCCATGGTCAACGCCCTGCCGCCGCTCATGCGGCCCGACCTGAAGTTCGTTTCGGTATCCGGCAGCTTGACCCGTAACCTGGCCGCCAACCCCTTTGATGTCGTGCACAGTCTGGTCGAGCGCAGTGGTGGCGAGGGCTATTTCCTTCCGGTCCCCTATATCGCCGCCAGTGACGAGGAAAAGGAGATTTTGCTAGCGCAGAGAAGTGTCCAGGATCTGCTGGGGCTGGCACGCAAGAGCGATCTTTACGTCATCGGAATTGGCACCGTTGCCGGCGACGCGCATGTGCGCCAAGTTGGCATGGTCAGCGAAAAAGAGCTCAAGGAGCTGCGTGCCAAAGGCGCCGTCGGCGACCTGATGGGTCGCTTCGTCGATCGCAGTGGGCGCCCCGTCGAGTCCGACGTCAACCGGCACAGTCTTGGGCTGACGATCGAGGACCTGCGCGGCCGCCGCGTTATTGCCGTGGTCGGCGGCGAGTCCAAGGGCGACGCCATCATGGCGGCGCTGCGGACGGGGGTGATCACCGACCTCGTGCTCGGCGAGGCGACGGCGCGTCATATCGCCAAGCATCTTGACCGGGAAGTCGCCGACCATCAGCGGAGGCGGGTGGGATGAGCGCAAACCTCGAAACCTTGCCGCTTGGTGGCGCGCGGCGCGATGTCGAACGGGCCGGCGATATTGAACGGACCGGCGATATTGAAGGGGCCGGCAACACGGATGTCGGGCGCAATCCCGGAATCGCCCTCGACCTCGATTGGGTCAGGGAACTGCGGGTCAATCGCAGTGCCGTGGAGCGCCGCACGGCGACCCTGGGCAAGCGCCGCACGGTCAAGAAGGAATGGCAGATTGCCTGGCTGTTGAAGGCCCTCAGCTGTATCGATCTGACGACCCTGGCCGGCGACGACACGCCGGGACGCGTCCGCCGCCTCTGCGCCAAGGCGCGCCAGCCGCTGCGCCGTGACCTGCTCGAGGCGCACGGCATCGGCGACCTGAAGCTGACGGTTGGCGCCGTCTGCGTCTATCACGCCATGATCGAAACCGCGGTCGAGGCGCTGCGCGGTACGGGGATTCCGGTGGCCGCGGTGTCGACGGGATTTCCCGCCGGGCTGTCACCCGCCGACCTCAAGCTGCGCGAAATCGAGGCCTCGGTGCGGGCCGGGGCACGCGAGATCGACATCGTCATTACCCGCGCGCATGCGTTGAATGGTGACTGGTCGGCGCTCTACGACGAGGTGCGTGGTTTCCGCGAGGCCTGCGGTCCGGCCCACATGAAGACCATCCTGGGGACCGGCGACCTCGGCACCCTGCGCAATGTCGCGCGTGCCTCGGCCGTTTGCATGATGGCCGGCGCCGATTTCATCAAAACCTCGACCGGCAAGGAAAGCGTCAATGCGACCCTGCCGGTCAGCCTGGTGATGGCGCGGCTGATTCGCGACTACCATGAACGCAGCGGCCAGCGCGTCGGCTTCAAGCCGGCCGGCGGCATCTCGACGGCCAAGGATGCCTTGACCTATCTGATGCTGATGAAAGAGGAACTGGGCCGCGCCTGGCTCGGCCCGGAGCTGTTCCGCTTCGGCGCCTCGAGCCTTCTCAACGATATCGAACGGCAACTCGCCTATCACGCCAGCGGCCGCTACGCCGCCGGCGACCGGCAACCCTTGGGCTAACTGGACAGTCGGATGGGCATCAGCGAAATCCTCGACACCATGGACTACGGGCCGGCACCGGAAGGACGCGGTCCGGCCGATGCCTGGCTCGCGGCGCGCGGCGCCAACTTCGGGCTTTTCATCGACGGGGTTTGGCGCGGCGCCGATGCGGGCGAAAGCTTCGAGAGCCGCAACCCGGCCGACGGCAGCGTTCTGGCACGGATCGCTCAGGCCGGCGCCGAAGATGTCGATGCCGCCGTCGCCGCGGCGCGCCGGGCGCAACCGGGTTGGGCCAAGCTGGGCGGGCACGGTCGCGCCCGCTACCTCTATGCCTTGGCGCGGCTGGTGCAGAAGAACGCACGCCTCTTGGCGGTGCTCGAGACCCTCGACAACGGCAAGCCGATCCGCGAGACACGCGACATCGACGTGCCGTTGGTCGTCCGCCACTTCTATCACCATGCCGGCTGGGCGCAGTTGATGGAGAGCGAGTTCGCCGGCGACAGCCCGCTGGGCGTGATCGGGCAGGTCATTCCCTGGAACTTCCCGCTTCTGATGCTGGCCTGGAAGGTGGCACCGGCCCTGGCCGCCGGCAACAGCGTGATCCTGAAACCGGCCGAGTACACCAGTCTCAGCGCCCTGCTGTTCGCCGAGCTGTGCCAGGAAGCTGGGTTGCCCGCGGGAGTCGTCAACATCGTCACCGGCGATGGCCGCTGCGGCGAGCTGATCGTCGGCCACGCCGGCATCGACAAGGTTGCCTTTACCGGCTCGACCGCGGTCGGGCGCCGTATCCGCGAGGTCACTGCCGGCCAGGCTAAGAAGCTGTCGTTGGAGCTGGGCGGCAAGTCGCCCTTCATCGTCTTCGACGACGCCGACCTGGACAGTGCGGTCGAGGGTCTGGTCGACGCCATCTGGTTCAACCAGGGCCAGGTCTGTTGCGCCGGATCGCGGCTGTTGGTGCAGGAAAGCATCGAGGCGCGTTTGCTCGACAAGCTGCGCGCCCGCATGGCAACGCTGCGGGTCGGCGACCCCTTGGACAAGGCGATCGACATCGGCGCCATCGTGCATCCGACGCAGTTGTCGCGCATCGAACGCCTGGTGGAGGAAGGCCGCGCCGAGGGCGCCGAAGTCTGGCGGCCTGACATCGAGATGCCCGTCGGCGGCTGTTTCTATCCGCCGACGTTGATCAGCGGTGTTTCTTCCGCATCGACGGTCATGCAGGAGGAGATCTTTGGCCCGGTTCTCGCCGCCATGCCCTTCCGCACCCCGGCCGAGGCCGTCACACTGGCCAACAACACCCGCTACGGCCTGGCCGCCAGCGTGTGGACCGAGAACATCAACCTGGCCCTGGATATCGCCCCGAGGATCAAGGCTGGCGTGGTCTGGGTCAACAGCACGAACCAATTCGACGCCGCTTGCGGATTCGGCGGCTACCGCGAATCCGGCTTCGGCCGCGAAGGCGGTCGCGAGGGTTTGCGGGAATACCTGAAAGCGGCCTTCGAGAGCGGCTTGCCGCTCTACGAGCCTGTGCGGGCGGAACCCGAGGCGGCGCCGGCGTCGCCTGACCCCGAGGGACTGCCGGCGGTCGACCGGACCGCCAAGCTTTTCATCGGCGGCAAGCAACAGCGTGCCGACGGCGGCTACAGCCTGCCGGTCATCGGCGCCAAGGGCTTGCGCCTGGGCTCGGTCGGCGAGGGCAACCGCAAGGATATCCGCGATGCCGTTCAGGCCGCCGTCAAGGCCGGCGCCTGGTCGACGGCATCGCCGCACGCCCGGGCGCAGGTGATCTTCTACATCGCCGAAAATCTCTCGGCCCGAAGCCGGGAGTTCGCCGACCGCATTCGGGCGATGACCGGCGTTGGCGCCAAGGCGGCGAGGCGCGAGGTCGAAGCGGCGGTTTCACGCCTTTTCAGTAACGCTGCCTGGTGCGACAAGTTCGATGGTGCGGTTCACACGCCACCGCTGCGCGGTGTCACCCTGGCGATGAACGAACCGCTCGGCGTGCTCGGCATTGCATGCCCCGACGAGGCGCCTTTGCTGGCCTTCGTGTCGCTGGTGGCGCCGGCGATCGCCATGGGCAATCGGGTTGTCGTCGTTCCCTCGCCGCGGCATCCCTTGTCGGCGACCGACTTCTATCAGGTTCTCGAGACCTCGGACTTGCCGGGCGGCGTCGTCAACGTCGTCACCGGCGCGCGCGATACGCTGGCCGCTGTGCTTGCCGAACACGAAGATGTCGCGGGCCTTTGGTATATCGGTCCGGAAGCGGGGCCGGCGTCGGGCTCGGCGGCGATCGAGCGGGCCTCCGCCGGCGACGTCAAGCAGACTTGGTGCAACCACGGACGCCGGCGCGATTGGTTCGATCCTCAACAGGGCGAGGGGCGCGGATTTCTCGAGCGCGCCACGCAGGTCAAGAACATCTGGATTCCATACGGAGAATGACCGCGAGAGGCCGGTCTTTTTTCAGATTGTTTTGTGCGCCTCTAGTGACAGGAAAGTCCCCTAGTGACATGAAAGACCCCTTTGGTACCAAACAAGACAGGGAGAAAAATAAAATGACATTCTTCAAAAGTACGGCTGGCGCGGCTCTGGCGCTGATCGCGTCCTGTGCCGTTGCCGCCGCCGAGTTCAAACCGGCGGTGGTCTTCGATATGGGCGGCAAGTTCGACAAGTCGTTCAACGAAAGCGTCTATAACGGCGTCGAACGTTTCAAGAAAGAGACCGGTATCGAATACCGCGAGTTTGAAGTCACCAACGAGACCCAGCGCGAGCAGGCCTTGCGCAAGATGGCGCAGCGCGGCGCCGATCCCATCGTCGGTGTCGGTTTTGCCCAGGCCCCGGCCATCGCGGCGGTGGCCAAGGAGTTCCCCGACACCCACTTCACCATCATCGATGGCGTCGTCGACCTGCCCAACGTGCAGTCGGTGGTGTTCAACGAGCACGAGGGCTCTTTCCTCGTCGGCATGCTGGCGACCATGGCCTCGCAGACCGGCAAGGTCGGCTTCATCGGCGGCATGGACATTCCGCTGATCCGCAAGTTCGCCTGCGGCTATGTGCAGGGGGCCAAGCATGCCAGCGGCGACAGCGAGGTCATTCAGAACATGACCGGCACAACGCCTTCGGCCTGGAACGACCCGGCGCGGGGCGCCGAACTGACCAAGGGTCAGTTCGACCGTGGCGTCGATGTCGTCTATGCCGCCGCCGGCGGCACCGGCACCGGTGTCTATCAGGCCGCCAAGGACGCCGGCAAGCTGGCCATCGGCGTCGATTCCAACCAGAACTACCTGCATCCCGGCACCATGCTGACCTCGATGGTCAAGCGTGTCGACGTGGCCGCCTACAACAGTTTCAAGACCGCCATGGACGGCACCTGGCAACCCGGCTTCCAGTCCCTCGGACTGGCCGAAAGCGGTGTCGACTGGGCGCTCGACGAGCACAACAAGGGACTGGTCAGCGAGGACATGAAGATGGCGGTGGAGAAGGCCAAGGCGGACATCATCGCCGGCAATCTCAAGGTCCACGATTACATGAGCGACAACACCTGCCCGAACTGAGGCGCCCCGAACCGAAGGCAAGCTGATCGCAGAGGTTCGCCAAGCATGACCCAGCTGTCATGACTGTTCCGATATGACCGTTCCAATATGACTGGGGCCGCAAATCGTGTCGCGATGACGCCGGAGGGCGACAGCCCTCCGGCGGCCATCGAGTTGCGTGCCATCAACAAGTCCTTCGGTCCGGTGCGGGCCAACCGCGACATTGCGATGACCGTCGAAAGCGGCACGATCCACGGTATCGTCGGCGAGAACGGCGCCGGCAAATCGACCTTGATGAGCATCCTTTACGGCTTCTACACCGCCGACAGCGGCGAGATCCGTGTCGCCGGCCGGCCCGTCGATATTACTTCCTCGAACGACGCCATCGCCGCCGGAATTGGCATGGTGCATCAGCACTTCATGCTGGTCGAAAGCTTCAGCGTCCTGGAAAACGTCATGATGGGGGCGGAATCCGGCTCTCTGTTGGCCGGCAGCATTGCCAAGGCGCGCGCCGAACTTGCGCGACTGGAATCGGAATACGGTCTTTACGTCGATCCCGACGCCATCGTCGGCGAGTTGCCGGTCGGTGAAATGCAACGCGCCGAGATTCTAAAGGCGCTTTACCGCAATGCCCGCATTCTTATTCTCGACGAACCGACAGGCGTCCTGACGCCGCAGGAAACCACCCAGCTGTTTCGCATCCTGGCGGCCCTAAAGGAGCGCGGCGTTACGGTCATTCTCATCACCCACAAGCTGGGCGAGGTCATGGCCATCACCGACCATGTCTCGGTCATGCGGCATGGCGAAATCGTCGCCGACCGGGTCACCGGCGAGACCAGCAAGGAAGAACTTGCCGAGCTGATGGTCGGCCGCAAGCTGCGCGTCGGCGTCGAGCGGCGCGCGCAATCGCCCGGTCATAGCGTTCTGGTCGCCGAGCATCTCAGCGTCAGGGATCGCTTCGGTGTGACCCGGCTCGACGACGTTTCGTTCGAACTGCGCGCCGGCGAGATCGTCGGCATCGCCGGCGTCTCGGGCAACGGCCAGAGCGAGCTGCTCGAGGTGCTGTCCGGCATCCGCCCGATGAGCAGCGGCCGCATGCTTCTGGGCGACCGCGAGATTACCGGCGCGGCACCCTGCGATGCCGCCGGGATGCGCCGCTTGGGGCTGGCGCATGTGCCCGAGGATCGCCACCGCCTTGGCATGGTTACCGCGTTCAGGGCCGAGGAGTCGGCGATCCTTGGTTATCAGGACGATGCGGCTTTCAACAGGGGTCCCTTCCTCGATGGCCGGGCGGTCACGCGGCACTGCCAGGATCTGATGGCGCGTTTCGACGTGCGTCCGCCGATCCCCGAGATCGGTTCATCGAATCTGTCCGGCGGCAACCAGCAAAAGCTCATCCTGGCGCGCGAGATCGACCGTGATCCGAAGATCCTGCTGGTCGGTCAGCCGACGCGTGGTGTCGATATCGGCGCCATCGAGTTCATTCATCAGCAGTTGGTCGAATTGCGCGACAAAGGCTGCGCGGTTCTGCTGGTCTCGGTCGAACTGGAGGAGATTCTTGCCCTCAGCGACCGCATCCTGGTCATGTTCGAGGGCCGCGTCGTTGGCGAGGTCGAGGTCGCCGAGGCCGACGAGCGGCTGCTCGGTCTGATGATGGCCAACGCCCATCAAGACAGCTCCGCCGCCACGGCAAGCGGTGGCAAGACCGAGGGCAGAGGGGCCGTGCCATGAGCGGGCAGGACGAACTGCCGCGCTGGATCGACATCGGACTCATCCCGCTGATCAACCTTGGCCTGGCTTTTTTGGTCTCGGGTCTGATCATTCTCGCCATCGGCGAAAATCCGCTCGAGGCCGTCGGCATCATGCTGAACGGGGCTTTGGGTTACGACGAGGGCATCGGCTACACGCTCTACTACGCGACCAACTTCACCTTTACCGGTCTTGCGGTCGCCATCGCCTTTCACGCCGGTCTCTTTAACATCGGTGGCGAGGGCCAGGCCTATATCGGCGGTCTTGGCGTTGGGTTGATGCTGCTGGTCTTGGATTCCAGCCTGCCGTTCTTCCTGCTGCTGCCGCTCGGTATTCTCGCCTCGGCGATCTTCGGTGCCGCCTGGGCGGTGGTGCCGGCCTATCTGCAGGCTTATCGCGGCAGCCACATCGTCATCACGACCATCATGTTCAATTTCATCGCCGCCGCCTTGATGGTCTATCTGATGGTCAATCTGCTGATCAAACCGGGGCAGATGTCGCCTGAAAGCCGTGAGTTCCTGCCGTCCGGCCATCTCCCCTTCATGCACGAGGTCCTTGCCGCCTTCGGCCTGGAAATCACCCGCACGCCGCTCAATCTGTCGGTCGTCTGGGCGGTGATCTGCTGTGTCGCCGTTTGGGCTTTTATCTGGCGCACGCGCTGGGGCTACGCGCTGCGCACCGTTGGCCTCAACGAACGCGCCGCGGTTTATGCCGGGACAAATCCGCGCCGCATCGTCGTCGTCGCCATGCTGATTTCCGGCGGCCTGGCCGGGTTCGTCGGCTTGAACGAGATCATGGGCGTGCATCACCGCCTGCTGCTCAATTTCACCGCCGGCTACGGTTTCACCGGTATCGCGGTGTCGCTTATGGGCCGCAACCATCCCCTTGGCATTGTGCTCGCCAGTCTGCTTTTCGGCGTGCTCTATCAAGGCGGCGCCGAGTTGGCCTTCGAGGTGCCGACCATCACCCGCGAGATGATCGTCGTCATTCAGGGGCTGGTCATTCTCTTCTCCGGCGCGCTCGCCTATATGTCGACGCCCTGGGTCACCCGGGTCTATCGCGCCGTGACCGCCGGCCGCGCGGCCGCGCAAGCGGCGGAATAGGGGGAGCAGGGAGCCATGGAAGACGCCTTCGTCTTTACCGTGCTCACCATGACGGCGACCATGCGCGTCGCCACGCCGCTCATCCTCTGCGCCATGGCCGGCCTCTTTTCCGAACGCTCGGGCATTATCGACATCAGCCTCGAAGGCAAGATGCTGGGCGCCGCCTTCGCCGCCGCATGTTTCGCCGCCGAGACCGGTTCGGCCTGGCTCGGCCTGGCCGCCGGGATCGGCATTGCCCTCTGTCTGGCCCTGTTGCACGGTTTTGCCTGCATCACCCATAACGGCAACCAGGTGGTCAGCGGCGTCGCCATCAACATCCTGGTGTCGGGCCTGACGGTCGTTCTCGGTATCGCCTGGTACCACCAGGGTGGCCAGACGCCGAGCCTGCCGGCGACTGCGCGCTTCATGCCGATCACCTTGCCCTTTGCCGAAAGCCTGGCCGGCGTGCCGTTCCTGGGGCCGCTCTACAGCCGCATGCTGAGTGGCCACAACCTGCTTGTTTACGTCGCCTTTATGGCCGTGCCGCTGGTCTGGTGGGTGGTCTACCGCACCCGTTTCGGATTGCGGCTGCGCGCCGTCGGCGAGAATCCCAACGCCGTCGACACCGCCGGCATCTCGGTGGCTTGGCTGCGCTATCGCGCGGTGCTGATCTGCGGCCTGTTGACCGGCATCGCCGGCACCTATCTGTCGATCGCGCAGAACGCCGCCTTTGCGCGGGAAATGTCGGCCGGCCAGGGCTACATCGCCCTGGCAGCGATGATCTTCGGCAAGTGGCGGCCCTGGTCGGCCTTTGGCGCCTGTCTGATGTTCGGCCTGTTGGACGCCATCGCCATTCGCCTGCAGGGTGTGGTTCTGCCGGGCATCGGCGAAGTGCCGGTGCAGCTGATCCAGGCACTGCCCTATGTCCTGACCGTCGTTCTGCTCGCGGGTTTCATCGGCAGGGCCGTGGCGCCGAAGGCCATCGGCGTGCCCTACGTCAAGGAGCGCTGACGTGCCCCAGGATACAGACCAAGGTCCAGATCGCGAGATGTTTGAACTGGCCGTTGCGGCCATGGACAAGGCCTACGCGCCCTATTCCAACTTCCAGGTCGGTGCCGTCGTGCGGTCCGCGAGCGGCGCGCTCTATGCCGGCTGCAATGTCGAGAACGCCGCCTACCCGCAAGGCTGCTGTGCCGAGGCCTCGGCCATCTCCGCCATGGTCGCGGCCGGCGAGCGGCGCATCACGGAGGTTGCCGTGATCGGCCGTGGCGAACACCTGGTGACGCCCTGCGGCGGCTGCCGCCAACGCATCCGCGAATTCGCCGACGATGCCACGCCGATCCATGTCTGTGGCCCGGAAGGCCCGCGCCGCAGCCTGACATTGGGCGAACTCTTGCCCTTGTCGTTTGGTCCGGGGCATTTGGACACGACCACGAAGGAATGAGCCGTGGGGGATCTAGACCGATCAGTGCGGAACATCGAGGCAGAGGTCGTCAAGGCCGTCGCGGCGGTGCGCGCGCGGGCGCCGGGGACCGCGCCGCGCGTCGGTCTTGTGCTGGGTTCCGGCCTTGGTGCCTTTGCCGACCGGGTCGAGCAGGCGACGCGCATCGACTATGCCGAGCTGCCCGGTTTTCCCGAGCCCGGCGTTGCCGGGCACGCCGGCCGCTTGCTGCTCGGAACCGTCGGCGGGACCGAAGTGGCGGTCATTCAGGGGCGGGCGCACTACTACGATAGCGGCCGTGCCGATGCCATGA
>JAJFGM010000739.1 GCA_021776145.1 Kiloniellaceae bacterium
ATGAGGTGACACGACGTGGGCGATGTTCGTGCTGGAATTGTGGAATGCATACCCCATCTTCGCCGTTACGCGCGGGCGCTGACCAAGGACGTGGACAAAGCCGACGATTTGGTTCAAGACTGCCTGACCAAGGCCATCAATAAAGAAGAGAAGTGGCAGACGGGCACAAATCTGCGCGCCTGGCTTTTCACCATTCTGCACAATCAATTCATGGACGACATGCGCCGGCAGGCGGCGCGGCCGACGCTTGTGGCGATCGATGACAACGTTGGAAAGCTATCCAATCCGCCGTCACAGGAATCATCCGTCGAACTAAAACGTCTAGAAACGGCTTTGCACACATTGCCGGTGGATCAGCGGGTCGTGATATTGCTGGTGGGGCTTGAGGGCATGAACTATGCCGAAGCGGCTGAAATCATCAGCACGCCCATCGGAACCGTCCGATCCCGTTTGTCCCGCGCGCGGGAGACCTTGCGTCAACTCATGGCGGGCGCGGAACTGACCAGCCCGCCCAAGCGGAGACCGGCATGACAGACACGCCTTTGGAAATAAGCGACGAAGATCTTGGAGCTTATATCGACGGCGAACTTGATGTCGCTAGGCACGAGCAGGTCGCGGCGGCGATCGCCGGCGATGCGGTGTTGGCGGGAAAATTCGCGAATTTCAGCAAGCAGAAAGTTGATCTGCATGCCCTATACGACAGCTATGCCAAGGAACCCGTTCCGGCGCGGTTGTTGGATATTGCTTTGGCGGCGCCTGCCGCTTCCCCCACCGGAGGAGCGGCCGCGGCGCCGCCAAGCAAGAGCCAGTGGATGAGCCTGGCGGCAGGCATTGCCTTGTTCGTCGCCGGCGGGGTCGGCGGATGGTTCAGCCAATACATCCAGGCGCCGGACAGCTACCTACTGGAACCGATCATACGCCAAGCCGTTCTGGCGCATCAGATTCTCGAATCTGAAGCGCCAGACGACGCCAACCGTTTAACAATCGAGAACGACGACATCGTTGCTGTCGGCAACACTTCTGTCGGCAATATTGCGGCGGGGTTCGAAGTGCCCATCCGCGCTCCGGCGCTCAAGGCTCTGGGGCGTTATACGCCGGTCGCCGTTCGGGAGACCTCAGGTGGCACGACCGCCCCCACGGCGCAACTTTTGTACCGCGACGTGGATCAGGGCTTTATCAGCCTTTATGTGAAGCCCCATTCGACCCGACGCGGGCTGCCCTTCGATAATCGAGAGCTGGACGGCTACAACACTGTCTATTGGATTGATGGTCCCTTGACCTATGTGCTTGTCGGTCGCAAAGACCCCGCCCAGCTGGCCGATATGGCCCAAGCCATCTACAGGTCCCGCGGCATCGGCGAAACCAAGCCGGCAATTCTCACGACGGAGTGAGTCTTCCACGCCTGTAAGGGCGTCCATTGCGTCACCCTGCGCGTCGCAGGCACTGAAAGCAGCGTCGTGGACAGCAGGCCGAGGCCTAGCGGGCAGCCCCCGGCGCACTATAACCGGCGAACCATGAGATGTGCGATTGGCCTCTGATTTTCTTGAATCGGCGGACAGCAGCGTTTCCCGTTTCAGCCCTAATCGACGCCAAAAGGCGATTAGGGTTTCGGGCGCCTCAAGCAACGGACCATCGCTCGGTTCGCGCGTGCCGAGCCGATCGATGGCTAAGAAATTGTCTGTCGTGACGGTTTGTTGCGGAACGCAGGGCCGGTTCCGCGCGTTCCATCTCATATCCCATGCCAAACATTCGGAGGCCCATCGATGCCCTTTCAGTTGCCGGAGTTGCCCTATCCCGTTGACGCGCTTGAGCCGCACATGTCGGCAAGGACGCTGGAGTTTCACCACGGCCAACACCACCGGTCGTATGTCGAAAAACTGAACGCGGCGATCGAGAAATCGCCGCTCGAGGGCAAGAGCCTGGAAGAAGTCATCCAGGCGACAGCCGAGGATAAGGGCCAGGCTGACATCTTCAACAATGCCGCGCAGGTATGGAATCACAGTTTCTTCTGGCCATGCATGACGCCAAATGCAGGATCAACTCCGTCGAGCGAACTTGCCGAGCGTCTCACCGACGCATTCGGCAGCTTCGCCTATTTTAAGATGCGGTTCTGCGAGGCGGCTGGCGGTCAGTTCGGCAGCGGTTGGATCTGGCTGTTCTTGAATGGCGATGATTTGCAGATTGCCAGCATGCCCGATGCCGAAACGCCGATCATGCATGGTTTCAAGCCATTGCTCACCTGCGACCTATGGGAGCATGCGTTCTATCTTGATTACCAAAATCGGAAAGACGATTTCGTCTCTACCTATCTCGACGTTCTCGTGGACTGGGATTTCGTCGCTAGCCGGCTGACAACTGACGGTTGAGCATGGCGTTTTAAAGTTGCAATAACAGCAGGTCAGCCGGAAGCAACGAGCCATTCGAATCTGCGTCAATATCGCGTTATCCAGTCGGCTTTGGTGCCATTCGGGGATTTGCTGAATTGTCGGTCGCTAGATTTGCCCGACTATGTCTTTATTGCCAAGTAGCCTTGGATCGGAAGCCAATGATCTGGCCGAATTGCCCAGTGGCGTCGGAAAAGCATGCTTCCCCATCGGCGGATAGGACAAAGAGTTTTGACATTACGCCAGCCTGGCCTGCCAGGTCGGGCATAGCTTGAGGATCGCCAATCGCCGGCCATCCTGTGCTCGGCGATCGATCGGTGGCCGATAGCTGTGGAATGCGACGGCGGTTTGTTGGAGGCTTGTCCGATGTTGGTAGCGCTTTATGCAGTCGCGGCGGCTGTTGTCCTGGCGACGGTCCTGCCGCTGGTGCCGAAAGGATACTGGTGGCTCCGCGTATTTGATTTTCCGCGTCTGCAGATTGTGATCGTAGGCGTGCTTGTTCTTGCCGCACTGGCGCTAGCCGGCATTTCGGACGCGCTCGGCTACGCCGTCGTTATCGGACTGGCCCTTGCGGTTGCCTATCAGTTCTTTTTGATCTTCCCGTACCTGTCCGTCGCGAAATGCCAAGTTATCCGGGAGCCAGTCCAGGACGACGGCCGGCACTTCAGCATCCTGGTAGCCAATGTCTACATGCCCAATCGGCGTGCGTCGGACCTATTGCGGATCGTCCGCCAAATGGATCCGGACGTTGTGGTCACCATGGAAGTCGACGACTGGTGGTGCAAGCAACTGAGCGAGTTGAAAAAGAGCCACCCTTTCGCAATCGAACACCCCTTGGACAACACCTACGGCATCATTTTGTATTCGAAACTGAATTTGCACGATGCCGAAACTCGGTTTTTAGTCGCTGAGGAGATACCCTCGATTTTCGCGCGGGTTCAAATTCCCGCTGGCGACCTGATTGATTTCTATGCGCTGCATCCCATGCCGCCGCAGCCGTTTCAGGACACGTTTGAGCGTGATGCCGAGCTGTTGCTGATCGCCCGACAGATCCGCCAAATCGGCCGTCCGACAGTGGTGGCGGGCGACCTCAACGACGTGGCTTGGTCGACGACAACGCGGTTATTTCAGCGCATCAGCGGATTGCTGGATCCGCGGATCGGCCGGGGGTTTTTCAGTTCGTTCCACGCCCGATTTCCGCCGTTTCGCTGGCCGCTTGACCACATCTTTCATGATACCCGCTTCCGATTGCATGACATTCGACGGCTGGGGTACTTCGGATCCGATCATTTCCCGATATACGCCGAGTTACGGTATCAGCCGGAGGACCGCCACGACCATCCTATACCGATGCCGCAAGCAACGGATCACGCCGACGCCAAGGAACGGATCGAGGAAGGTCTTACCAACGGCGACGGCTAGGGCCTGTGGACAACGATAATTTCAACTCAGTCGCTGGGCAGGCTACCCGGCCGAGTTTCACATACCCGTCTGGCCGCCGTCCACGAAGACGCAGGTGCCGGTCATGAAGGACGCCTCGTCGGAGGCGACAAAGAGGATGGCGTTGGCCACTTCAATGGGCGAGCCGGGGCGGTTCAGCATGGTGTCGACACCGAATTCCTTCTTGTAGGTGTCGTGGGTCTGGCCCAGTTCCTCGGCGCGCTTTTCATGGAAGTCGGTGAAAATGGGGCCGGGGCCGACCGCCATGACACGCACTTTATCCACCGCGTGATCGCGCGCCATGCTGCGGGTCAGGCCGAGGATGGCGGCTTTTGTCGTGTCGTATTGCACGCATTTCGGACCCGCCACCAGCGAGCGGACCGAGGCGAGGTTCACCACCACGCCACCGCCGGTTTTCTTCATCGCCGGAATGGCGGCCTTGGCGCAGAAGGCATAGCCCTTCAGGTTGACCCCAAGCACGCGCTCCCAGCTTTCCGCCGAGGCTTCGGTGACATCGACATAGTTGCGGATGGCGGCGTTGTTCACCAGCACGTCCAGGCGCCCGAAGCGCGCCACCGTCTCTTCGACAAATCGCGCGGCGTCGATTTCCCGCGACACATCGGCGCGCGTGAAAAAGGCGTCGGCGGTGCCAAGCGTTTCTTCAAAGGCGGCGCCCTTTTCGTCGGCGAGGTCGCAAAAGGCAACCCGCGCGCCCTCTTCCAGCAAGCGGCGCACCGTCGCCGCGCCAATGCCTCCGGCACCGCCGGTGACCGCTGCCACCTTTCCCTCCATGCGTCCCATATCCTGCGTCTCTCCCCCGTACCTGTGTTATGGTCCTAGCCGAGCGTCGCGCTGCGCGCCCGAGGGTGCCTCGCGACGCCGATTTCGCTTTTAGGCGACTCTGTGCCAAGCCGGATACAATAGTTCAATATTCAATGCACGTCGCACTAAGTTCCAACAAAGACCGGATGGTAAATACAGTATGGATTATTACGATTTGGGGAGCTTCAGCCGAAGCATCACGACGGCCTCGACCGACGCACAGCGTTGGTTCGACCGCGGCCTCAACTGGGTCTACGCTTATAACCATGGCGAGGCTGTCGCTTGTTTCCGCAAGGCGATCGCGGCCGACCCCTCCTGTGCGATGGCCCATTGGGGCGTCGCTTACGCAAGCGGCCCGAATTACAACCTGCCTTGGCATCTTTATGACCCGGCCGGACGCGCCACGGCGCTGGCCGAGGCTTACGACGCGACGGCCGCCGCGCTGTCGCACATAAAGGGCGTTAGTCCGGTCGAACAAGCTCTGATCCTCGCCTTGCCGATGCGCTATCCGCAGCGCGATCCCATCGACGATCTGATGCCGTGGAACAAGGACTTCACCAACGCCATGCGCGAGGTCTTGTCGAGCTACCCCGACGACTTCGAGGTTCAGACCGTTTTTGTCGAGGCGATCATGAATGAAACGCCTAGGAAGATGTGGGACCTCAAGACCGGCGGCGTTGCCGAGGGGGCCGGCACCGTCGAGGCACGGGCAATTCTAGAGGGAACGTTCCGCGACAGGCCGCCGAGCTGGGACCATCCCGGGCTGCTGCATCTCTATGTCCATCTGATGGAGATGTCGCCTTTTCCGGAACTGGCGCTACGTGCCGGCGACAGGTTGCGCGAGATCATGCCGGATGGTGGCCATCTGACCCATATGCCGACCCATATCGACGTCTTGTGCGGCAACTACCGCGATGTGGTCGTCTACAATCAGAAGGCCATCGCGGCCGACCGCAAGTTCCTCGAGCGGGAAGGCGCCATGAACATCTATGCGATGTATCGCACCCACAACCATCACTTCGTCATATACGGCGCGATGTTCCTGGGACAGTTCACACCGGCAATCGAGGCCGCGCAGGAGTTGATCGACACGACGCCGGAAGACCTTTTGCGGGTGCCGTCGCCGCCCATGGCCGACTTTATCGAAGGCTATTTGCCGATGAAGCAGCATGTGCTGGTGCGCTTCGGCAAGTGGCGCGAGATCATCGACCAGACCTTGCCCGAGGATCGGGATCTTTACTGCGCGACAACGGCGATGATGCTCTACGCCAAGACCGTGGCCCACTCGGCGCTGGGCAATGTCGCCGAGGCCGAGCGCGAAAGGGACGCCTTTCTCGCGGCCAAGGCCAGGGTTCCGGAAAGCCGGCGGGTCCACAACAACACGGTGGTCGACCTGCTGGAGATCGCCGAGGCCATGTTGAACGGCGAGCTGGAGTACCGCCGCGGCAACCATGACGGCGCCTTCGCGCATCTGCGCAAATCCGTCGAGTTGGACGATGCGCTGCCCTATGACGAGCCCTGGGGCTGGATGCAGCCGGCCCGCCATGCACTGGGGGCGCTGCTGATGGAGCAGGGCCACTACGCTGAGGCCGAGGCGGTTTATCGCGCCGACCTGGGCCTGGACAAGACGCTGAGCCGGGCCTGCCAGCATCCGAATAACCTTTGGAGCCTGCATGGGCTATACGAATGCTTGATAAAGCGCGGCGAGGAGGTCGAATCGCTGCTGATCAAGCAACAGCTGGACCTGGCCCTGGCCCGGGCCGAGGTCCAAGTTCACGCCTCTTGTTACTGCCGGCAAAAGACCGCCGCTTGAAGACTTTGTCCGGAAGAACGCGGAACTTTCGCCGCGTGTGAAATGCCCGCATTGGCTGCCCGGGCTGACGACGGCGTTGGCGCGCCGAAAAAATCGGCGATGAAGGCAACAGATAACTTGAGCCGGGGCAAGACCTCGGACAGAGTGGCCCGCGACGGTGGCCCTGGGAGTTGGCGGGCAATCGCCGAACCCCCACGGCGTCGAGATCAGGAGAAGCGAATATGAGGTATGAAGCGCCTCGGACAGTGCAGCAAGCGGTTGAGCTCTTGCAGGCGGAGTCCGGGCTTTCACGGGTGCTTGCGGGCGGTACGGACGTTCTTGTCCAGTTGCGCTCTGGCATGGCCGAGCCGGACTTGATGGTCGATATCAAGCGGATCGATGGAATGAAGTCGATCACCGCCGAGGACGGCGGCTTTCGCGTCGGCGCGGCGGTCTCTGGCGCCGAACTCGGCGAACATGCCGGGGTAACGGCACTTTGGCCGGGCGTGGTCGAGGCGATGGAGCTGATCGGCTCCACCCAGGTGCAGGGCCGCGCCACCCTGGCCGGAAATCTCTGTAACGCTTCGCCGGCGGCCGACAGCGTTCCGGCCATGATCGCAGCCGAAGCGACGGTGCGTATCGTCGGCCCGGGCGGCACACGCGACTGTCCGGTGGCCGAGGTCGCGACGGCGCCCGGCAAGACATCGCTCGGCAAGGGCGAACTGATCGCCTCGATCTTTCTGCCGGCGCGGCCGGCGCGGTCGGGCGATGCCTATTTACGTTTCATTCCGCGCACCGAGATGGATATCGCGGTGGTCTCGGCGGGGGTCAACCTGACACTCGGGTCCGACGGCACCTGTTCGGCGGCGCGTGTCGTCCTCGGCGCCGTGGCGCCGACGGCGGTTCTGGTCGCCGACGCTGGCGCGGCGCTGGTTGGCTCGCGCCTCGACGCGGCGGCGCTTGATGGTCTGGCGGCGGCCTGTTCGGCGGCCTGCCGCCCCATCGACGACAAGCGCGGTACCGTCGCTTACCGTACCAAGGTGGCCGGCGTGCTGGCCAAGCGTGCCGCGCTGATCGCGGCAGATCGTGCAAGAGGTTCCTGATGAGCAAGATCCATGTAACGACGATGGTCAATGGTGATCCGGTCGAATTTCTCTGCGAACCCGAGGATACGCTGCTTGACTGTCTGCGCGACCGGCTTGGGCTGACCGGTGCCAAGGAAGGTTGCGGCACCGGCGATTGCGGTGCTTGCAGCGTTACGGTCGACGGCCGTCTGGTCTGCTCCTGCCTGATCCTCGGGGCCGAGGCCGAAGGCAGCGCGGTCGGGACCATCGAAGGTATTGCCGATGGCGACAAGCTGCACAGCCTGCAGCAGAAGTTCCTCGAACACGCCGCCTTGCAATGCGGCATCTGCACTCCTGGGCTGATCGTCGCCGCCAAGTCGCTTTTAGAACGAAACCCCGACCCCAGCGAAACCGAGGTGCGCTATTGGCTGGCGGGCAATCTCTGCCGCTGCACCGGTTACGACAAAATCGTGCGCGCCGTCATGGACAGCGCCGCCGAGATGAGAGGAGCGTGATATGCCCTTAGACAGCAAATCCAACGACGGCAAACGCGAGTTCAAGGTCATCGGCAAGCGGGTGCCGCGTCCCGACGGCATCGACAAGGTCACGGGACGGGCGCTCTATGGCGCCGATCTGTCGGCACCCGGCATGCTGCACGGCGGCATCCTGCGCAGTCCGCACGCGCATGCCCGGATCCGGTCGATCGACACTGCGGCGGCGGCGGCGTTGCCGGGCGTGAAGGCCGTTGTCACCGCTGCCGATTTCGGCGAGGTCGAGAGCGAATCCGCCCGCGACACCCTGCGCAACTGCATGGCCGGGGACAAGGCGCTCTATGACGGGCACGCGGTGGCGGCGGTGGCGGCCACCAGCGTCAACATCGCCAAACGGGCGCTCAAGTTGATACAGGTCGACTACGAGCTTCTGCCGCACTGCACCGACGTCGACGCGGCAATGCAGCCCGATGCCCCAGTGCTGCACCACGACCGCGTTGCAGAAAATGTGCCGGCCGGGTTCTCCGAAAACGTCACCGGTCACAGCCAGTTCGGCCACGGCGATGTCGAGGCCGGTTTCGCCGCCGCCGACAAGGTGATCGAGCGGACCTTCAAGACCGAGGCGGCGCACCAGGGTTATATCGAGCCGCATGCCTGCCTCGCCTCCATGGGGCCGGACGGCAAGGGCGACCTCTGGTGCTGCACCCAGGGGCAATACTCGGTGCGCGCGGTCTGCGCCGAGATCATGGGCATGGACACGAGTCAACTGCGGGTCACCGCCTCGGAAATTGGCGGCGGCTTCGGTGGCAAGACCGTGGTCTTCATCGAGCCGACGGCGCTGGCCTTGTCGCGCAAGGCCGGGCGGCCGGTCAAGATCGTAATGAGTCGCGAAGAGGTCTTTCGCGCCTCGGGGCCGACGATGAGTTCCAGCATGGACGTCAAGATCGGTATGAAGGCGGACGGCACGATCACCGCCGGCCAGTCGGTCATGCGTTATTCCAGCGGCAGCTTCCCCGCCAGCTATGCCTCGCTCGGCGCCATGAGCGCTTTCGCCTGCTACGACCTCGCTAACGTCCGTACCCTCGGCTACGACGTCTGTACCAATCGGCCCAAGATTGCCGCTTACCGCGCGCCCGGCGCGCCGACGGCGATCTACGGGGTGGAAAGCGTGATCGACGAACTCTGCCAGGAATTTGGCCTCGATCCGCTCGACGTCCGGATCAAGAACGCCGCCGACGAGGGGACGAAGTCCGCCTACGGACCGACCTTCAAGCAGATCGGCTTGTTGGCGACCCTGGAGGCCGCCAAGGCGCACCCGCATTACAGCGCGCCGCTGGGGCCGAACCAGGGTCGCGGCCTGTCCTGCGGCTTCTGGTTCAACTTCGGCGGCGATTCCTGCGTCACGCTGAACGTCAACTTCGACGGCACCGTCGGGGTGACCGAGGGGAACCCCGACATTGGCGGCTCGCGCGCCTCGATCAGCCAGATGGCGGCCGAGGAGCTGGGCATTCCCTACGATCGTATTCGCACCGTCGTCGTCGATACCAATTCGCTGGGTTACAACGAGGCAACCGACGGTAGCCGCGTGACTTTCGCCGTCGGCCTTGCCACCATCAAGGCGGCGCGGGCGGCGATCCAGGTCATGTGCGGCCGTGCCGCGGCGGCTTGGGGCATCGACCCCGAGGCTGTGGTTTGGGAGGACGGCTGCGCCAAGCCGTCGGGCCCCAACGCCGGCGAGTTCGAGCCCATGTCGCTGGCCGAGATCGCGAAGACCTCGTCAGAGACCGGCGGCCCCATCGCCGGCCACCACGAGTTCAATGCCGAGGGTGCCGGCGTCAGTTTCGGCGTGCACCTGGTGGACCTTGAAGTCGACCGCGAGACCGGCGCCACCAAGGTCCTGCGCTACACCGTCTTCCAGGACGCCGGCAAGGCCGTGCATCCCTCCTATGTCGAGGGCCAGATGCAGGGCGGCGCGGTGCAGGGCATCGGCTGGGCGCTGAACGAGGAATACGTCTATGGCAAGGACGGGCGTCTCGAAAATGCCGGTTTCCTCGACTACCGGGTTCCCGTTGCCAGCGATTTGCCGATGATTGATCCGGTGATCCTCGAGATCCCCAACCCAGGTCATCCCTATGGCGTTCGCGGTGTCGGCGAAACATCGATCGTGCCGCCGCTGGCGGCCGTCTCGAACGGCGTTTCGCGGGCCGCCGGGGTGCGCATGACCGAGTTGCCGATGTCGCCGCCGCGTCTGTTGGCGGCGATCGACGCCGCCTAGTAAGGTGCGGCGAAAGGCTTAGCAATGGTCAAGGTTGTCGTGTGGGGTACGCTTCAGGCGGCGACCGACGGCCAGGCAGAGGTCGAGGTCGAGGCCAGGAACATCCGCGAGCTGCTGGTCCGGCTGGCCGAGCTCCATCCCGGCCTCAAGCCGCAGATCGACCGCGGCGTCTCGGTCTCCATCGACAGCCTGGTCTATACCAAGACCCTGACCGCCAAGATCGAGCCGGACAGCGAAGTGGTGTTGTTGCCACGCCTGGTTGGCGGCTGACAACGCTTGCTGTGGATGGCCTCACTCAATCCGGCGCGGCTCACCGAACTCACGGCCTGACCGAAAAGCCGCTTGGCCCGAGCAGCGGCGGCAGCAGCGGCTGAACGCGCTCGACCCAGCGGCACAGCAGGGGCCGCGTCTCGCGCGGATCGATCAATTCGTGCAGCGAAAAGGCTTCGGCGCGCGGGAAGGGGGACTGCTTGGCCGCCAGGGCCTCTTCGAGCTCGCGGCGTTTGGCCTCGGGGTCTTCGGCCGCGGCGATCTCGTGGTGAAAGGCAACGGCGACGCCGCCTTCGACCGGCAGGGCGCCGGTCTCCGCCGAGGGCCAGGCCAGGACATAACCCTCGGGCCCGAAGTGCGCCGCCTGCGCCACGCCGAAGGCGCGCCGAACCATGATCGAGGCCCAGGGCACGCGGCTCATGGCGGCGGTCAGGGCGGCGGTGGTGCCGTGCCGGATCGTCGCCTCGCGCTCGGCTTTTGAACCGATCATGAAGCCGGGCTCGTCGACAAAGCTGAGGATCGGCAGATGAAAGGTCTCGCAGAGCTCGATGAAGCGGCGCGCCTTGTGGGCCCCATCGGCCGTCATGGCACCGGCGAGGTAGAGCCCGTCGTTTGCCCAAACGCCGACGGGCTGGCCGTTCATGCTGGCCAGGCCGGTGATCTGGCTGCGGCCATAACCGCGGCCAATTTCGAAAAAACTCTCCCGGTCGAGGACCAAGGCCAACAGCTGGCGCATGTCGAAACCGCGGCGGCGCTCGCGTGGCACGATCTCGAGCAGGGCCTCTTCGCGCCGCTCGACGGGGTCGTCGCATGGCTCGACCGGTGGCAGCTCCCAGACGTTGGAGGGCAGGTAGTGCAGGAAGCGGCGGATTTGCGCCAGGCAGTCCAATTCGTCCGCGCCGGCGTTGTCGATACTGCCGTTGGCCGTGTGCACAGCCGCGCCGCCGAGCTCTTCCTTGCTTTTGTTTTCGCCGATAGCGCGCTGAACGACGGCGGGCCCGGCGACCAGAACCTGCGCCGTCGGCCGCGACATGACGGAAAAGTGCGAGGCAACCAAGCGCGCCGCCGGCATGCCGGCGACGGGTCCCAGCGCGGCGCTGGCGACGGGCACGCCGGCCATGGCCTCGGCGACCGAGCGGAACCGCGCGGGCTCAAAGAGCGGCGGGCTGAGGCTCTTCTTCTCGGGGCCGCCGACGGAGCCGCCGGCCCCTTCGTGCAGGCGGATCAATGGCACGCGGTATTGCACCGCGAGCGTCTCGGTATAGACGCTCTTGCGCAGCCCGGCTTCGGTTGGCGAGCCGCCCTTCAGCGTGAAGTCCTCGCCGCCGACGACACAGGTCCGGCCATCGATCTTGCCGAAGCCGAGCACGAAGTTGGCGGGTACAAAGTTCGCCAGCTCGCCGCTCGCGTCATATTCGGCCTCGCCGGCGCCCCTGCCCAGCTCGTCGAAGGAGCCGGGGTCGACAAGGGCGTCGATCGCTCGCGAATGGTCAGCCGGCCTTTTTCATGCTGACGGGCGATGGCCTCGCTGCCACCTTGTTCCCGCGCCAGGGCGCGGCGCTTGCGGATTTGCTCGACTTCGTTTTTCCAGGTCATGCGCTCGATCGTTCCGTCGCCCCAGATGTGTTTTCGCTCCCGACTATGCATGATCCGAATTTTGCATGATAGTGGGGCGAAGAACGTTCGCATTCGCGGTCGGGCCGCACGGGTCGGATCCGCTGTATTCCCAACATGCCCTCGGACTGGAGAA
This sequence comes from Kiloniellaceae bacterium, assembly GCA_021776145.1. GTDB lineage: Bacteria > Pseudomonadota > Alphaproteobacteria > Kiloniellales > Kiloniellaceae > JAJFGM01. The sequence goes on from JAJFGM010000739.1 coordinate 12,289, forward strand.
CCTCATGCCGATTACCACCCGTTACGTCTTCATCGCCAGTATGAACGTCGAGCCCGACAAGGAAGCGCTTTTCAACGAAGTCTATGACGATGAGCACGTGCCGAACCTTCTGAAGGTGCCTGGCGTTATGGCGGTGACCCGCTTCAAGACCGAACCTGCGGCGGTGATGATGGGCGGCGAGGAGCGTCCCGTCACCGGCGAGGGTCAGCCGACCTACAGCGCGCTCTACGAGATCGAGAGCCCCGAGGTCATCAAGAGCGCGGCCTGGGCGGCGGCCGTTGAGGCGGGCCGCTGGCCGGGCGAGGTCCGCCCCCACACCAGCAACCGCCAGCATGTCATGCGCAAAGTCATTTAGCCCGACGTTCACAGACCCGTCTTAAGAGAAACGACCGGATTTCAAGGAACGGATATGACCACGACCGACGGCAATCTCGCCTTTCTTCCCGCGACCGAGCTGGCACGCCGCATCCAGGCCGGCGAGACCAGCGCCCGCGCCGTGACCGACTGCTACCTGGACCGTATCGCCAGGTACGACGGCAAGCTGCACGCCTATATCGCGCTCTATGCTGACGAGGCGCGCCAGGCCGCCGAAGCCGCCGACATGGCGATCAAGGCGGGCCAGTCGGTCGGCCCCCTGCACGGGGTGCCAGTGGCGTTGAAGGACATCATCGAGATGGAAGGCCGGGTAACCACCGGCGGTTCCAAACCCTGGTCCGAGCGTATCTCGCGAACCACCGCGACCCTGGCCCAGCGCCTGATCTCGGCCGGCATGATCGTGCTCGGCAAGACCCATACCGTCGAGTTTGCCATGGGTGCTTGGGGCACCAATGAACACATGGGCACGCCCTGGAACCCCTGGGACCTGGATACCCCGCGCACGCCGGGTGGCTCCAGCGCCGGCTCCGGTGTCGCGGTCGCCGCCGGCCTGGCGCCCTGGGCCATCGGCACCGACACCGGCGGCTCGGTGCGCATGCCCGCGGCCTGGTGCGGTTTGGCCGGCCTCAAGGTCACCCTCGGCCGGATTAGCGTGCACGGCGTTTTGCCCCTGGCCCACAGCCTGGATACGCCCGGGCCGATGTGCCGCACGGTCGAGGACACGGCGGTGCTTTACAACGTGCTGGCCGGCCCCGACCCGAAGGATCCTCTGACCCTGCGCCATCGGCTGGACGACCCCTTGCCGAGCCTCAAGCGCGGCGTCGCCGGGCTGCGTCTGGCCCGCCTGCCGGAGGCCGAGCGCGCCGCCGTCGATGGCGAGATTCTCGCCGCTTACGACAGCTCGCTCGAACTTCTGGCCGAGCTTGGCGCCGAGATCGTCGAGGTCAAATTGCCGCGCGGCTTCGCCGATTTCGCCGAAATGACCGGGCGCATCATCGGCGCCGAGGGTTACAGCCATGTTGGCGACCGGGTCGACGACATGGACCTGGAGATCGATCCGGCGATCCGCCCGCGCATCTGGATCGGCAAGGACATGCGCGCCCGCGACTACCTCCTGGCCCTGCGCGAGCAGCGCGCGGTAGCGGCGGCCTTCGCCGAAACCCTGGCCGACATTGACGCCCTGCTGACGCCGACGGCGGCGACCCCGGCGATCCCGCTCCACGAGATCGATCAGTCCAAGAGCCCGGCCCACTTCACCCGCGCCATCAACCTTCTGGAAATGTGTGCGTCGACGGTGCCGAATGGCTTCACCGCCGCCGGTCTGCCCAGTGCCCTGCAGATCGCCTGCCGAGGCCATGACGAGGCGATGGCGCTGCGAATAGCCTGGGCCTACGAACAGGCGGCCGGCTTCCGCGGCCGCGTGCCGCCAGGTTTGGCGGGCTGAGGCTTACGCCGCGGATAGGACAGGGGTGGCCGTTTTCTGTTTCCTTTGCCGGCGTTGCGGTGAAAATAGTGAACCTGGCCGACAGGTCTTTGGCTTTCTTTGAGTAATGGGGTGATCGATGATTACAGGCAGTTGTTTATGCGGAACGGTGAGCTGGCAAGTCGACGGCGCGTTGGACGAAATGACCCACTGTCACTGCTCCATGTGCCGCAAGGCCCATGCCGCGCCCTTTGCGACCTACGTGGGCACGGCGTGTGAGAATTTCAGTTGGCTGTCGGGCGTCGATTCCATAAGCCATTACAAATCCTCGCCCAGATTCATACGGGGGTTCTGTAGCGCCTGCGGCTCGGTGGTGCCGGAGGCCGGCAGCGAGCTTCGTATCTACATGCCTGCCGGTTGCCTGAACGAGGACCCGGGGGTGCGCCCGACCGCGCACATCTTCGCGTCCTTCAAAGCACCATGGCATCGCATCGAGGACGATCTGCCACAATTCGACGCCTACCCGAACCCGGACGACGGTCCAAATGTCGAGCGCGCCAGCCGCGCCGGTGGCAAGGATGGCGCCCTGCGTGGCAGTTGCCTTTGCGGAGATGTCGCCTTCGAGGTGACGGCCGCTATCAAGTCCGTGCACAACTGCCATTGCTCGCGCTGCCGCAAGGCGCGCGCCGCCGCATATACGACGAACGGATTTACCGCCATGGATGGCGTGACTTTCCTGCGCGGCGAGGAGATGCTGCGGACCTACAAGCTGCCGTCGGCGCAATTTTTCACGCAAACCTTCTGTCGCCGCTGCGGCTCGGGCATGCCGCGTTTGGACCCGGACCGCAAGATTGCCGTCATCCCCATGGGCGCGCTGGACGACGACCCGCGCCGCGGCGCCGACGATCACATCTTTACCGGGTCGATGGCGTCCTGGTACGCGATCACCGACGATCTGCCGTGTTTCGAGGAGCGTCCCGTGTAGCGGCCGATTTGGCGCCGGCGCCAATCACCGCCGCTGGTTCAACCGAAGCGGCTGAACGCGAAGGGGGCGAGGAGGGCTGGCCGTTCGGCCTCAAGGCACCAGGCCGCGAGAAGCCTGGCCACAGCAGGGGCGATGGCCCAGCCATGGCCGCTCCAGCCGGTCGCGAGAAAAACGTTGGCCAGGCACGGCGGTCGGTCGATGATCGGAATGCCGTCAAGAGAGACGGCTTCCAGATGATTGGCGTCCGACACTTCGATCTCCAAACCCTCCAGGCCAGGATAGACCGCCACCGCATCGGCGACATTTGCCGCTACTTCTTCGGGTATCGTCTCACCGGTTTGCCGAACCGGGTCCCAACGTCCCAGACGGCCGCCTGAAATCATCAGCCGGTCACCCTGCTCTCGTTTCAGCGATAGCGTCCGGTGTGCATGTCCGACGAGATGACGGACTGGGTTGTTCGTCAAGGGCCGCGATAGCAGGACTTGAAACGGCAAGTTCCAAATCGGCAGATCCAGCCATGGCCCGAGCAATTCTCGGACGCCGCTGTTGGCGAGCAGGAAGAGATTCCCGGAAATTTGGAACGCCTCACCCGCGGTGGACTCGACCGCGATGACTCGGTGGTTTTCGACCAAAAGGCGGCGAGCTGTCACGCCCTCTCGAATCTTCGCGCCCGCTGACAAGGCGGCTTTGGCATAGGCGCGTGTCGTCGCGGCGTGGTCGGCGACTCCGTCCCCGGGGCAATAGACCGCCGCTTCGATCGCCGGAACCAAGCCGGGTTCCATCTCATGCAACTCGCCGCTCGACAGCAGCCGTGTGGGAGTGCCGAGTCGGTTCTGCAGGCTGACCCTGGCCTCGGCCGCCGATAAATCCCCGCGCCGCTCGACAAGTAGGAGCTGACCCGTGCGCTCAAACAAGGGTGCCGTATCCAGGCGGGTGTGCAGGGAGGGCCAAAGCCTATGGGCTTCAGCCATCAAGGGCAGCTCACGGTGGTCTCGATAGTTGGCCCGCACACCCCGGCGCCCAGGTCCCCCCGATGCACCGGCGGCAATGTGCCTGGCTTCGATGAGCTGTACTTCGTCACCTCGGGAGGCAAGTTCCCAAGCCACGGCGGCACCATAGACACCGCCACCAACAATCAGATTATGCGTCATCGCTCGATGCTTTCACTGGGATACGAAGCCACGCCCCGACAAACCGCGGATCTTTCAACCGCAAAATCTTTGAATGGGCGCGGCCGGAATCATGGGCCATTGTCAGAATCGTCAGCCCAAACGCCAGCGAAACGCCCAGCAGTCCGATGCCGCCGTTGGGAAAACCCGCTGCAAGGACGGCAGATCCACAGCCGCCTAAAGCAAGCCAGAAAGTTCCCAGGAACGCGGCGCACATCTATCGTGAAATCGGCATGTCGCTACGTCCTGCGAAAGCCTCGCTTATCGAGAGAAGAGCATGTATGCAGCCAGAAAGTAAGCGCAAAGACATAGGCCACGGCTTTGCACAGGGCATGCAAATCTGCCTTCGGTTTCTCCAAACAGCCTGGCGAAGCCATCTCCAATGATCCGCTTTCCATGAAACAGACATAATCTCTGTGTCGAGTCACTAGGGCCTGTTGAGATTCAGGTTACGGC
>JAJFGM010000740.1 GCA_021776145.1 Kiloniellaceae bacterium
CCACCGGTTCTGAACCCGGTGTCGGCAAAAATCAGGCGGCCGGTCTTCTTCACCGACTCCATGATTGCGTCCAGCTTCAGCGGCCGCAGCATGCGAAGGTCGAAGACCTCGGCCTCGATGCCATTGCGGCTCAAGGCATCGGCGGCGCGCAGCGCTTCCAACACCATGTAGGAGGTGGCGACGATGGTGACGTCGTCGCCACCGCGCGCCCGTCGCGGGCCGTCGAGCGGCTCTGTGTAGTATTCCGCCGGCACCTCGCCGCTCACATAATGCAGCCAGCGATGCTCCAGCATGAGAACCGGGTTGTCGTCCTCGATGGCGCCCAGCAGCAGGCCCTTGAACTCGGCCGGCGTCGTCGGCATTACCACCTTCAAGCCCGGCACGTTGGCGAAGATCGCGTCCATGCACTGCGAGTGCGCCGGGCCCTGGCCCCAGCCACGCCCGATGACCATGCGCACGACCAGCGGTACACTGTGCTTGCCGGCGGTGACATAGTGGGTCTTGGCGGCATTGTTGAACAGCTGCTCCAGCGACAGCACGGCGAAGTCGACGCGCTGGTGCACCAGCACCGGGCGCTGACCGACCAGGGCCGAGCCGATGGCGATGCCGGTCATGCCGTTTTCGGCCACCGGCATTTCGACGACGCGTTCGGGTCCGTACTTTTCGATCAAGCCGGTGGTGGTGCCGAAGACACCCTTGGGATCGGCGACGCCCTCGCCGATCAAATAGACCTCGGGCCGCCGTTCCAGGGCCTGGTCCATGGCTTCGCGCAGCGCCTCGGCGGCGGTGATGATCCGTGCTTCAGGCATAGACGCCTCCCGCCGCGGTCTGGCCTTCCGGATAGGGCGCGTTTTCGGCAAAATCAAAGGCCGCGTCGATCTCGGCCTTGAAACCGTCGGTCAGGGCCTGTGCGCCGGCATCGTCGAGATCGCCGCTGTCGATGAGCTGTCGGCGCAACCGCTCGATGGGGTCAAGCACGCGCCAGGCCTGAAACTCCTCCTCGCTGCGGTAACCGATATCGTTGTCGTAGTTGGGGCCGCAGTGCTCGCGCCAGCGATAGGTATCGGCGACCAGAAAACTCGGTCCCCGGCCGCTGCGGGCGCGGTCGATGGCGACTTCGGCGGCGGCGTGGACCGCCGCCACGTCGTTGCCGTCGACATGGTCGGTGGGCAGGTCGTGCGACGCCGCGACCTGGGTGAGCGGCCGGTCCGGCTGACGATCGCCGAGGTGGGTGTAAACCGAATAGAGGTTGTTCTCGCAGAGGAAGATGACCGGGATCTTGTGCAGCTGCGCGAAGTTGGCGCTTTCATGGAAGACGCCTTCCTCGACCGAGGCATCGCCCAGGTAGACGACGCAGACACTGTCCTTGCCCTGCTGCTTCATGCCGTAGGCGGCACCGACGCCGATGGGGATCGAACTGGCGACGATGGGCAGGCTCATCAGCATGCCGACCTTGTGGTCGAAGAGGTGCATCGAGCCGCCGCGCCCGCCACAGCAGCCCGGCGCCTTGCCGTGCATCTCGGCCATCATGGCGTTGAGGTCGCCGCCCTTGGCCAGATAGTGGGCGTGACAGCGGTGCGTCGAGACGACCTGGTCGTCGTCGCTGAGCAGCGCCGAGACCGCGACCGGAACGGCTTCCTGGCCGATCGACAGATGCACAGGGCAGCGCATCTTCTGTTCGGCGTAGCGATCGGCGATTTCCTCTTCGATGACGCGAATGCGTTGCATTTCGGCATAAAAGCTCTTCAGTAGCGCCGGCTGCAGCGCGGTGGCGGCTTTGAGTGCGGTCGCCGTCATCAGCTTAGCTCCAGTTCCTGCATGCGTTTGATGTTGTAGTAGCGCACGTCGGTCATCGGATCGGGGATCTTGCCGGCTTCGAACGCCGCCTTCAGATCACGCATGGCGTCCTCAAGACTGTGGGTTGGCACGAAACCCAGTTCGTCTTTGATCTTCTTCGAGGACACGTGATAGGAGCGCAGGTCGTTGGTCGGCGTCACCTCGACCGGCACGTCGCCGACCACATTGCGCACCATCTCGGCGATGTCGTTGATGGCGAAGTTGTCGAATCCGGCGTTGTAACACTTGCCGTCGATCAACGCGTCGGGATAGTCCATACACTTGACGTAGAGATCGGTCATATCCTCGATATGAATATTGGGCCGTTTCTGCGAACCGCCGAAGACCGTGATCTTGCCGTTGTTGATGGCGTGATTGGTAAGGATGTTGACCGTCAGATCGAGACGCAGGCGCGGACTGTAGCCGCACACCGTCGCCGGGCGGATGGTCAGGGTGGTGAAACCGGGCGCGCGTTCGGCCTCGAGTTCCTCTTCGCACAGCACCTTGAAGCGCGAATAGTCGGTTAGCGGCTCGAGCGACAGATCCTCGGTCACTTCCTCTTCGTCCTTGATACCGTACACGCTCGACGAAGAGGCATAGATGAAACGATCGACACCGGCCTTCTTGGCCGCCTTGACCAGCGGCAGGAAGGCGTCGTGGTTGATCGAGGCGCCGAGGTCCGGGTTGAGCTCGAACGAGGGGTCGTTGGATATGCAGGCCAGGTGGATCACCGTGTCGCACCACTCCAGCGCGCGCGCCACAGCCTTGGGGTCCCGCAGGTCGCCCTTGACCTGACGCAGATTGGGATCGTCCGCCACCTCGGCCAGGGTATCGCCGTAGATATAGAGATCGAGGACGGAAACGCGGTGACCGGCGGCCAGCAGCTTGGGCACCAGCACCGAGCCGACGTAACCGGCGCCGCCGGTTACCATGACGTTGCGTCGATCCGGGATGTCGCGTCGATCCGGGACGTTACGTCGATCTGGGTGTCGCACAGCGTTCATCTGCAGGCCATTCCTTTGTCCGTGGGTTCTTTTACGTCCGCTCTACCGCGTGAGTTCTGGCGCCGAGCCGCTATCCGTGGGCATAAGCCGGCTTGGTGCCATCGGCCTGCCAGCCCATGGCGATGTCCAGGACGGCACCGAGGATGGCGAGATGGCCAGCCTCGACAAATCCATAGAGGTCGCTC
>JAJFGM010000075.1 GCA_021776145.1 Kiloniellaceae bacterium
TCGCCGGCGAGATCGAGATACTTTGCCAGCGCCTGGGTCAAGTCCGCGCGGGCATCGGGCAAATCATCTTCGGACAGCAAGAAGTCGTCGATCAAAGCCTAATCACCCTGTTGGCCGGCGGCCACGCCTTGCTGATCGGCGTGCCCGGACTGGCCAAAACGCGGCTGGTCGAAACTCTCGGCATGGTTTTTGGCCTGGGTGAAAAACGGGTGCAGTGCACACCCGACCTCATGCCGGCCGATATCCTTGGCTCCGAAGTTCTGGAAGAGAGCGACAGCGGCCGACGCTCGTTTCGCTTTATACCCGGACCGGTTTTCTGTCAGCTCTTGATGGCGGACGAAATCAACCGCGCCAGTCCGCGCACGCAGTCGGCCCTGCTACAAGCCATGCAGGAGCGAAAAGTTACCGTCGCCGGCCATCCGCATGACCTGCCCAAGCCATTTCACGTTCTGGCGACACAAAATCCGCTTGAGCAGGAAGGCACCTATCCGCTGCCCGAAGCGCAGCTCGATCGGTTCCTCATGGAGATCGACGTCGATTATCCCGATCTCGCCGCCGAACGCCACATGCTGATCGCCACTACCGGCGTCAACCAGGCCGAAGCGCAACAGGTGATGGACCCCGAGGAACTGATGACCGCGCAAAGACTGGTGCGCCGCGTTCCCGTCGGCGAAGCCGTGGTCGAAACGATTCTCGCGTTGGTGCGGAGTGGTCGCCCGGAGACCAGCGACCTGGAGGACGTACGCAATCAGGTCGCCTGGGGCCCCGGGCCGCGCGCCAGCCAGGCACTGATGCTTGCCGTGCGCGCCCGCGCCCTGCTCGAGGGACGCTTCGCGCCCTCGGTCGATGACGTGGTCGCCCTGGCCAGGCCGGTGCTCAAACACCGCATGATGTTGAATTTCGCCGCCCGCGCCGACGGCGTTACACTCGACTCGGTCATCGATCGGTTGGCCGCGCCCTATCGCTGAGCCAACGACCAAAAGGATTCGAATCGCAAGGCATCATGGCGGACCCCGCCCTTCCCCTTCGGCAGCGCGCCGAACAACTCAGCGCCACTCTGCCGCCGCTTTTGGTGGCCGCGGAGCGTGTGGCTTCCACTGTCGCCCAGGGCGTGCATGGACGCAGGCGTGTTGGTCAGGGCGAAACCTTCTGGCAATTCCGGCCCTACGACATGGGCGATCAGCCGCAGTCCATCGACTGGCGTCAATCGGCGAAATCGGATCGCGTCTTCGTGCGCCAGATGGAGTGGGAAGCCGCCCAGTCGACATGGATCTGGCGCGATACCTCGGCTTCGATGGCCTGGCGTTCGGCCGACGACCACCCGACGAAGCGCGATCGCGCCGAACTCCTGGCGCTGGCTCTCAGCGTCCTGTTGGTGCGTGGCGGCGAATACATCGCCCTTCTCGGTTCAGGCATCAGGCCTTCGAGCGGTCGGGCCACCCTGTCGCGGCTGGCCGCGCTGATCGAGGCGTCGGCAAGCGACGATTTGGGCATACCACCGGCGCAGCCCTTGCCGCGCGACTCGCAAATTGTCCTGTTTGGCGACTTTCTGGCACCACTGGATGACATTCACCGAATCCTGCGCGGCTACGCCGAAGGCGGCGTCAGAGGCCATGTCATGCAGATCCTCGACCCGGCCGAAGAAACCCTTCCCTACGACGGCCGCATTCGCTTCGAGGGTCTGGAAGGCGAGGACCCTTGGCTTCTTTCACGCGTCTCGGCGGTGCGCGACGATTATCTACGGCGCGTTGCGGCCCAGCGCAGTGGCCTGGAGGCGATAACGCGGACGCTGAGTTGGAGCTACAGCCATCACCGCAGTGACCAGCCGCCGCAATCGGCGTTGCTGCACCTCTTTACCGCCCTCTCGCAAAGGGCAAGACGCTGATGCTGAATTTCGGCCTGCTCGGTTTCGCTCACCCCTGGTTGCTCTTGGCCCTGGCTTCGGTGCCATTGCTGTGGCTACTGCTGCGCGTGACGCCGCCGGCACCGCGCAAGCTGGCCTTTCCGGCGATCCGCCTGTTGAGTGGTCTGCAAGCCAAAGAGGAAACACCGGCCCGCACGCCGCCCTGGTTGATGCTGCTGCGCATGCTGATCGTAATCTTGATTATCCTCGGCCTGGCCCAGCCGTTGCTCAACCCGGCCCAGAAACTCAGCGGTTCGGGACCCCTTGTCCTGGTGATCGACGACGGTTGGGCGGCGGCCCGGCAGTGGCCGCTGCGCCTGGTCACCCTGGACAAACTTCTTGATCAGGCCGAACGCGAGGCACGACCGGTGGTCATCTTGACCACGGCGCCGCGCGCGCTCGACGGCGAGATCGTGGCCAGTCGCGCCTTGCCGGCGAACGAGGCGCGCCGCGCCCTGAAGAACCTCGAGCCAAAACCTTGGCCAGTCGACCGCGACGCCGCGATGGCCGCGCTTGAAAGCTTCGATATCGATGGCTCGGCGCATGTGGTCTGGTTGTCAGACGGCCTGCTCGAGGCGACGGGCGCCGACGCCGTGACGTCCAACGCGCCGCGTTTCGCCGCAGGGCTGCAGCGGCTGGGGCGCCTCGATGTCCTAAGCGACGCCGCGGCGTCCACCGCGCGCCTCGTCCTGCCGCCGCAAAACGACGGCACCGGTCTGACTCTCAAGCTGCGGCGCGCCGAGGCGGGGGTCGAGGAAAGCGCCGCCATTCTAAGCAGCGACGAGGCGGGACGCGCCCTCGGCCGCACGTTGGTGACCTTTGGCGCCGATGAAACGCTTGCCAGCGGGCGCATCGAATTGCCGGCGGAGTTGCGCAACCGCATTACGCGTTTGCAGGTCGAAGGAGAATCAAGCATCGGCGCCACTCTGCTCATCGACGAACGCTGGCGCCGCCGCCCGATCGGCCTGGTCAGCAGTGGCCCGTTGGATTCGGCTCAGCCGCTGCTCAGCGAGCTGTTTTATCTCGACCGCGCCCTGCAACCCTTCACCGAGATTCGCCGCGGCGCGTTGGACGAGTTGCTGCAGCGCGAACTGGCGGTCATCGCGCTGCCCGACGGCGCCGGTCTTCTGGCCGCCCAGGATCAGCAACGCCTTGAGGATTGGCTTCAAAAAGGCGGTCTGTTGCTGCGCTTCGCGGGGCCGCGGATGGCAGCCGAAGTCGAGGACGATCTGTTGCCGGTGACGTTGCGACGCGGCAATCGAATTCTCGGCGGAACCATGACCTGGGACAGCCCGGCACGCTTGGCGCCCTTTGTGCCGGACAGCCCCTTTGCCGGGCTCGCGTTGCCGGAAGACGTTCTGGTCGACCGCCAGGTCCTCGCGGAGCCGGCCCTCGACCTTGGCGAAAAAACCTGGGCCCGCCTACGCGACGGAACGCCGCTGGTGACCGCCGAAGCGCGCGGCGAGGGGCGCATCGTGCTGTTCCATACCTCGGCCAACACCAAGTGGTCGAACCTGGTTTTGTCGGGTTTGTTCGTCGAAATGCTGAAGCGTTTGCTCGACGCGAGTCAGGGCGTGGTCGCCGGCGGCGCGCCCGATCAAGCCTTGGCCCCGATCGCAACGCTGAACGGTTTCGGCGCGCTGCAGGATCCGCCGATCACGGTCGCGGCGATGCAAGGCGGCGAATCCGGGCAACCGGTTTCCTGGCGCCACCCGCCGGGCTACTACGGCAGCGAAGCCTTTCGGCGCGCCCACAACTTGGGCGGCGAGGCAGAGCTGCTGCGACCGATAGGCGCCCTGCCCAACGGCGTCGAGCGCAACCTCTATCGGCAGAACCTGGAAACCGATCTCAGGCCCTGGTTGCTGGCCGCGGCCTTACTGCTGTTGGTGGTCGACATGTTGGTGTCGCTGGTATTGCGCGGCCTCTTGACCGCAAGCCTGCGACGGTCCTTGGCACCACCGGTCAGCGCCGGCCTGCTGGCGTTGCTGCTCGTGCTGCCGGCCGGCAAGCTGGCACGGGCTCAGGACACCGACGATACTCGTTCGCTGGAGGCGACTCTTTCGACCCGTCTGGCCTATGTCATCACCGATATACCCTCCGTCGACGACACCAGCCGTGCCGGGCTGAGCGGCCTTACCCGGCTTCTGCAACGCCGCACTTCAATCGAGGCCGGGCCACCTCTTGGTGTCGAACTGGCACGTGACGAACTGAGCTTCTTTCCCTTGCTCTATTGGCCGATCACCAGCCAGCAGGACCCCTTGAGCGAGCGCGCGGTGCGCAAGGTCAATGACTATCTGAAAAATGGCGGCACCATCTTTTTCGACCTCCGCGATCCTTCGGGCGGGACGCAAATTCTCGGCCAATCGAGTCGTGGCACCGAAGCCCTACGGCGCCTGACAAACGACCTCGACATCCCCAAGCTGACACCGGTGCCACCGGATCACGTGCTGACCAAGTCGTTTTATCTGCTGCAGGAGTTTCCCGGTCGATTTGCCGGCGGCACACTTTGGGTCGAAGCCGACGAAGACAATGGCAACGACGGTGTCACCTCGGTATTGATCGGCAGCAACGATTGGGCCGGAGCCTGGGCAGTGAACCGGCTAGGCCAGCCGACCAATGCCGTCGTCCCCGGCGGCCCCAGGCAAAGAGAAATGGCCTATCGGGTCGGCATCAATCTGGTGATGTACGCCTTGACCGGCAACTACAAGGCCGACCAGGTGCACGTCCCCTTCATTCTGGAGCGCTTGGGTCAATGAGCCGTCGCGCCGGCAAGGTTTCGAGGC
>JAJFGM010000741.1 GCA_021776145.1 Kiloniellaceae bacterium
GGCTGGGCATCGAGCGCCACCATGACCTCGGGGGCGCAGATGGTGTCGGCAACGGTGGCGTTGGCCAACCCGGCAACGGCGACAATGTCGCCAGCCTCGGCGCTCTCGACAGGCACCCGTTTCAGCCCCTGGAATGCCAAGAGCTTGGTCAGCCGCTGACCGCCGTGGCTTGCGCCATCGCGGGTCAAAACCTTGAGCGGCATGTTCACGCGGGCCGTGCCGGAATGAATGCGACCGGTCAGTATGGCGCCAAGATAGGGGTCGGCCTCGAGGGTCGTGGCAAGCATGGCGAAAGGCCCTACAGCCTGCTCCACCGGCTCTGGAATATGCCGCAGAACAAGGTCAAAGAGCGCATCCATGTTCTCGCGCGGCTGCTCGAGATCGTTGACCGCCCAGCCTTCCTTGGCCGATGCGAAGAGGGTCGGAAAGTCGAGCTGGTCATCGTCGGCATCAAGTGCCGCGAAGAGATCGAATACAGCGTCTTGAACCCAAAAGGGGCGGGCATCGGGTTTGTCGGTCTTGTTGACGACGACAATCGGCTTCAGACCGCGCGAAAGTGCCTTCGCGGTGACGAATTTGGTCTGCGGCATCGGCCCTTCCGAGGCATCCACCAGCAGCAGAACGCCGTCGACCATCGATAGGATCCGTTCGACCTCGCCACCAAAGTCGGCATGGCCGGGTGTATCGACAATATTGATGCGCACGCCGCGCCAGACGACCGAGGTGCACTTGGCCAGAATTGTGATGCCGCGTTCGCGCTCCAGATCGTTGGAGTCGAGCGCCCGCTCTGCGACCTTTTGATTGGCCCGGTAGTAGCCCGACTGCTTGAGCAGCTCGTCGACCAGCGTCGTCTTGCCATGATCGACATGGGCGATAATAGCCAGATTGCGCAGGGCCATCGGCTTGGGGTTGTGTTCACTGGTCACGGTTGTTCTATTCCATCCACTTTGGCCATTTTCGTGGCCACAAAATCAGGTCATCGTGTCGGCGAGTTGCTTTTGCAGCGATACTTCCGGCCGAGCACCGAAGTGCGCGATGATCGCGGCGGCCGCCGCGGCGCCAATGCGGGCGCAATCGTAGAGCCCCTTGCCCTGGGTATATCCATGAAGGAATCCACTTGCGAACAGGTCGCCGGCACCGGTCGTGTCGACCACATTGTCGACCTTGGCGGCGTCAACCACGTGGACTTCCTCGCCGGAAAGCACAACGGCGCCTTTTTCGCTGCGCGTCAAGACAACGACCTGGCAATGACCGCGCACCGCCTGCAGGGCATCGTCGAACACCTCAACCTGGTACAACGAGGTGATTTCGGCTTCGTTGGCAAAAAGCAGGTCGACATGGTCACGCACCAGTTCGAGAAAACTCTCGCGATGGCGGTCGACGCAGAAAGAGTCGGAAAGGGTCAAGGAAACCTTGTTTCCGGCTTCATGGGCGATTCTCGCCGCCCGCAAGAACGCGTCTTTGGCTGGCGGAGCGTCCCACAAATATCCCTCAAGATAGGTCACTTCGGAAGCGGCGACCAGATCCGCGTCGATGTCGTTTGGTCGCAAATCCACGGCGGCGCCAAGATAGGTCGCCATGGTGCGCTGAGCATCCGGCGTCACCATCACCATGCAGCGCGCCGTCGAGGGTCCATCGACGGCGGCGGCGCTGTCGAAGGCAACCCCGCTGGCGCGAATGTCGTGACGAAAAATCTCGCCCAGTTGGTCGTCGCGCACCTTGCCGGTAAAAGCGCTGCGTCCTCCCAGGGACGCGATGCCGGCCATGGTGTTGGCGGCCGAGCCACCGGATGCCTCGATCGCGTTGCCGATTTTCCCATAGAGGTCCGTCGCCGTGGCGGCGTCGACCAGCGTCATGCTACCCTTGACCAAATTCTGTTCGGCAAGAAATTCGTCTTCGATTTTGGCCAAAACGTCGACAATGGCATTGCCGATACCGAGCACGTCGTATGTCTTTTCCGTCATGAGCTTCCGCTATGGTTCGGATTGAGTCTTGGCCGGCGTCGATTTAAGGCCGGATCGCAGGCTGTTCGCGGGCGGGTGTAGCGCCGTCGCGGCACAGGGTGCGTCGTCGGCCGCCCTTCTAGCCGGACTGAGGAGCCACGGCAAGACTCATCGCAGCTCTGTCAACTTGCTCTTGCAGGCTACGACACGCATCCTTGACGCCCCGAAGCGCGGCGCGTTATCCCCTGCACAGTCCTGCCACAATCTAACTTTGATGCGTGAACGTAGTATGATTAAAGCCTTAAGCCTTGCCTTCCAGCAATCCTTCGATCCGGCCTTCCGACGGGTCTTCTGGCGTTCGCTCTTGGCTTCCACCGCCACTTTCATCCTCGTCTGGCTGTTCTGCTGGCTGAGTTTGTCGTGGGCCGGCGACCTCCTCAGCGACTGGTTGGCGGATACCGAGCTGTGGGACTGGTTGAAATCGCTGCTGAGTTGGCTTTTCGGCGCCGGCGCCCTGGCCGGCATCATCGTCGCCAGCTTTTTTCTCTTTCCCGCCGTCATGCTCTTGGTGATGTCGCTTCTCTTGGAGGAAATCGCCCTGGCGGTCGAGAAACGGCACTATCCGAATTTGCCGCCGGCGCGGAGGCAGAAAATGCCCGAAGTCGTCTTCGATGCCGTGGTATTCGCTGCGATGACCTTGTTGGCAAATCTGGCGGCCCTGCCGTTCTACTTGTTCTTTCTGTTTTTGCCGCCGCTCATTCCTTTTGTGTTCTATACGCTCAATGGTTATCTTTTGGGTCGGGAATACTTCGAAATGGTGGCGGTGCGTCGCCTCGACTCGCCCACCGGGAAGAAGTTGCGCAAATCTCACCGGGGCCGCGTCATCTTGGCGGGCGTGATTATCGCGTTCCTCTTGACGGTCCCCTTGGTCAACCTGATAACGCCTATTGTCGCAACCGCATTCATGCTTCATGTATTCGAGGAGTTGCGGCGGCGCCGCGGTTTGGGTCCATGACCGGCCAAAAGGCGACGTGCCGGGTATCGCGGGTTTTAGCCAAGTGCACCGAGTGACGATGTCGTTGTGGCGCTTTGAAGGAACAGCATAGATGTTCGGCAAGCGAAAGATCCCTGCAAAACCCAGCGCCACGGCGCCCTTGAAGCCGATCGAGCGGGAAGTCGTGCGGCCGCCCGAGACAGCGGCGTTCGAAGCACAGGCTTTGGGCGCCCGCCGCGATGCGCCGGAAGCCCCGCCCGCCGGCAGCGGCAGCGAGGGCCGCAAGCTTGTCGTTGGACGCGAAATCTGCCTCACCGGCGAAATCAAAGCCTGTGAAAAACTGGTCGTCGAAGGTCGAGTCGAAGCCGATCTCACCGACAGCCAATTTCTCGAAATCACCGAGCCCGGCTATTTCAAGGGCAACGCCGTGGTTCAGAATTGCGAGATCAGTGGCATCTTCGACGGCGAGCTCATGGTGCACGGTTCCCTTCTGCTCGAGAGAACGGGCCGCATCAACGGCAGTGTCTACTATGGCGAGCTCACTGTCGAACGCGGTGGCCGCATCAACGGCACCATGGAGAAGGTCGAGCTCGATACCAAGACGGCCGCCGACGCGGGTCAGCCCGGCGCGGCGGTCAGTTCGACAGGCAGTGGGAAGTTCCCGCGCCGAGCCACACCGCTGCAATCCGACGCCGAACCGCCGGCGGAAACGCCCGATCATGGCGGCAGGGCCCGGGGCCTTGCCGAATCCGGCACCGGCTGACGGCGGTCGCGGGGCCGATAGATGCGTGGGGCGAACCTGATCAGCGGAACCTTGCGTCTGGTATTGCTGTGCGGACTGCTTGTGGCCTGTGTCCAGCCGCAACCGAAAGACCCTGGCGAAGCGCGGCAGGCCGATTCACAGTCTGCGACGAGCCGGGCCGACCCAGCCCAAATCAGCGCGGCTCAATCCAACGCACAGGATCCCGAAGGCGCCTCGCCGGCAAGGAACGCGGAACGTGCGGCGGAGAACGCCGCCCTGCCGAAAGCGCCGCCGATCGACGACGATCCGAATAGGCTGATTGGCCTCGAACCCGACGAATTGGCGGAGACGCTCGGTACGCCTGAACTGATCCGCCAGGAAGCACCGGCGGAGATCTGGCAATACCGTATCGGCGCTTGTGTCTTCGACATCTTTTTGTACGACCGGCGCGTCGCCTACCTGGAAGCCCGCGACCGACAAGCCCACGTCCTCGACACCCGCAGCTGCCTCAACCAGCTGCTGCGTGCCCGTATGCAGGCGCCCTTGGGATAAGGGCTGGCGGCACCACGACGGTCAGAGCCCGGCCCTTCTTTTCGGCCGCGGCTTGTCGCCAAGCTTTTTCTTGACCCTGGCCTTTGTCCCGCCGGCCAACGGCGCCTCGAAAGTCGTCTTCGCCTTGTAACCGCAGATATCGCGGATACAGCAGTTCGGGCACTCCGGCTTGCGGGCCTTGCAGGTATAGCGGCCATGCAGAATCAGCCAGTGGTGGGCGTGCAGCTTGCGTCCAGGCGGAACGGCTTTTTCGAGTTTGCTTTCGACCGCGTCGGGGGTTTTTCCTGGCGCCAGGCCCGTGCGGTTGCCGACACGGAAAATGTGCGTATCGACCGCGATGGTGGGGTGCCCGAAGGCGACATTCATAACGACATTGGCGGTCTTGCGCCCAACGCCGGGCAAGCTCTGCAACGCGTCGCGGTCCTCGGGCACGGCGCTGCCGAAGTCATTGATAAGGCGCCTCGACAAGGCAATGACGTTCTTTGCCTTGGTGTTGAAGAGACCGATGGTCTTGATGTGCTGCTTTAATTCGCCCTCGCCCAGGGCCAGCATCTTTTCTGGCGTGTCGACGATCTTGAAAAGCTCGCGCGTCGCCTTGTTGACACCAACATCGGTGGCCTGCGCCGAAAGCACCACGGCCACCAGAAGCGTGTAGGGATTGACGTATTCCAGCTCGCTTCGCGGCTCGGGCAGGACGTCGGAGAGGCGATCGAAAAGGATTGCGATGTCGGCTTTTTTCATGGTGTCGCAGTCTAGACTCATTTCCAACGGCATGAAATCACCCTACTGCCCGCGGCGCGGATTGCTGTAGGATCGCTGAGTCGGGATTGCAACCGGCGAACTCGGAAGGGAGCCGGCGAAAATTGAACCACGCGTTTGATAGGAGCGATCCGCAAGAAGGCGCCGAGCAGACCGCCGAAACGCTTTACTTCGATGCCGAGTTGACCCCGCATCGTTCGCTCAGCCCGCGAGGGTTCCTGTTTCTGATGAGTGCCATCTGTGGCCTGAGTTTTGCCGCCGGATTCGGCTTTTTCCTCGCCGGCGCCTGGCCGGTGGTGGGATTCCTCGGGGCCGACGTGCTGCTGATCTATCTGGCCTTCCGCATCAACTATCGCCGCGGACGCATGCGCGAGACCCTGCGCCTGACTCGCGACCTGCTGACGGTTCAGCGCTTCGATTGTCGG
The DNA here is from genome assembly GCA_021776145.1 of Kiloniellaceae bacterium. Classification (GTDB taxonomy): domain Bacteria; phylum Pseudomonadota; class Alphaproteobacteria; order Kiloniellales; family Kiloniellaceae; genus JAJFGM01. Next base: position 5,416 of record JAJFGM010000741.1, read on the forward strand.
GGCCGAACGGCGAGCTGGAAATTCGAGCCGACTTGGCTGCAAGTTTTGACGGACGCGGTGTCCGACGACAGCCGGCCGCTGGTCCTGCGGTCGCATGGAAACAGCGTCGCCATCGGAGCCTTCCTGACGCCCGAGGAACGTGGCGAGCTGGCGGCGGCGCTGCAAGAAGCCCTGCAATTGGCGCGCTCGGCTCCTAGAGCAGATCCTGGTCACATGGAATCGCAAGCGGCGATCCATTGACCCGGTGGTTCTGCTCTAACTATTTGATGTAGCGCAGATATAGAGCCGCCTTATGCCCTATAGACCGAGGACATCGCGCATGCCGTAGAGCCCGGGGGGGCGGCCGCGCGTCCACAGGGCTGCCTTCAAGGCGCCACGGGCAAAGACATCACGCGTGGTGGCCTTGTGAGTCAATTCGACACGTTCGCCGGGCCCTGCGAAGATGACGCTATGGTCGCCCGCCACGTCGCCGCCGCGCAGGGTGGCGAAGCCGATATCGCCAGGCCGGCGCGCACCTGTGAAACCGTCCCGCGTGCGCTGCGAAACCCTGTCCAACTCCACCCCCCGACCGGCCGCCGCGGCGCGGCCGAGCAGCAGGGCGGTGCCGGACGGCGCATCGACCTTTTGGCGGTGGTGCATTTCCAGAACTTCGATGTCGTAGTCCTCGTCCAGCGCCGCGGCCGCCTGCTCAACCAGCATCGCGAGGAGATTGACGCCGAGGCTCATGTTGGCGGCCTGCACGATGGCTGTCCGAGCACCCGCCGCCTCGACCGCGGCTTGCTGCGCGGCATCCAGTCCCGTGGTCCCCGCGACCAGCGCCACACCCTTGGCCGCCGCCAACTCGGAGTGGCGGACCGTCGCCGCCGGAAGGGTGAAATCGATGACAGCATCGGACTTGCCGAACAGCTCGGCCGGATCGGCCCCGACCGTCAGGCCGAGGCGCCCAAGACCGGCCAGCTCACCGAGATCGGCGCCCAGGTTTGGACTGCCCGCGGGTTCGGTTCCGCCGGCAAGCTCGCAAGCTTCATCATTGACAATGTTGGCAAGGTTCAGCCGCCCCATGCGCCCCGCGCAGCCGACCACGCCGATGCGGTATTTTTCCATCTTCCACTCCCTTGTTCGCGGCCGGTTTAGCACGGCTTGCCAAGCCGGCAAAGCCGGCCCATCCTCGGCGCCATGACGCGGCCGACGAAAAATTCCGAGGGTTTTATCGACCTCTGGCCGACAACGCTGCTCGAGCGCAGGCTGCCCGGCCATGCCGCCGCGAATCAAGAACTTCTGCGCTTGATCACCGAGATGGAGCGGACGTCTCCCGATCTAACGACGCAGTATCTCGACGGCAATTTTCTGGTCGTCGACAATCCGGCGGTGACCTGGCTGCGGACCTGCGTCAACCAGACGCTTGTCGACTATCTGCGGCGCGCCGGCCTCGACTACGAAGTAAAGTGGACACTGCAAGCCTGGCCCAACATCAATC
>JAJFGM010000742.1 GCA_021776145.1 Kiloniellaceae bacterium
CTACCCAGCAGTCCTCTCCGCCTTGCTGGCGGGGCAGGTCGTGCGGCCACGCTTTGGTCGCCACCCGCGCCTCGCCATCCTCGGCCCCATGGAAGCGCGCCTGCAACGCTTCGATATCATGGTGCTGGGCGGCCTCAACGAGGGCACCTGGCCCAGCGAGAGCGACCCCGGGCCGTGGCTCAGCCGGCCGATGCAAAGTGACTTCGGACTTCCCGCGCCGGAGCGCCGCATCGGACAGGCGGCGCACGACTTCACGCAAGCCCTGGCGGCGCCACGGGTCTATCTCACACGGGCGACCCGCGTCGCGGGCGCGCCGACCGTCCCCTCGCGCTGGCTACTGCGGCTCGATACCCTGCGCGAGGGTCTCGGACTGGCCGCGCCGCTCGCGGCGGGATCTGAACGCTGGTTGCGTTGGGCCGCGACGCTCGATGCAACCGAGCGCGAACCGCCGAGCCGGCCACCAGAGCCGCGACCGCCCCTGGCGTCGCGACCTCGATCCTTGTCGGTGACCCGCATCGAAACCTGGATGCGCGATCCTTATGGCCTCTATGCCGAGAAAATCCTGGGCCTCAGAGCCCTTGACCCCATCGACGCCGATCCCGGCGCGGCCGAGCGCGGCACCCTCATCCACGGCATTCTCGAACACTTCATCAAGACCTATGCCACCAACTGGCCGCAAGATCCCGAAGCCGCCTTGCTGCAAATCGGCCGGGACGCATTCCGGCCCTTGCGGGCAAAGCCGGGCGTCCATGCATTCTGGTGGCCGCGCTTCCAGCGCGTCGCCACCTGGTTCGCCGCTGAGCAAACAACCCGCCGCGCCGAACTGGCGGGCAGTCATGTGGAGAGCAGGGGCCGCCTGCTGTTGCAGGGACCGGCCGGGCCATTCGAATTGACGGCCATGGCCGACCGCATCGATCGTCTGCGCGACGGCGGCCTGGTCATTATTGACTACAAGACCGGCGCGCCCCCGAGCGATTCGGAGGTGCAATCGGGATTCGCGCCGCAGCTGCCGTTGGAAGCGGCCATGGCCCTGGAGGGCGGATTTCCCGGCGTGACGGCAGGCGAGGTCGCACGGCTTGAGTATTGGCGTCTTTCGGGCGGCGTGCCCGCCGGCCAGACCACCTGCCTGAAGGGTACTGCAAGGGAGCTGGCGGACGACGCCCGGGACGGCCTGCTGGCGCTGATCGCGCGCTTCGATGATCCCGAAACACCCTATTTGTCGCAACCGCGGCCAGGGAAGAAGCCACGATTCAGCGACTATCGGCATTTGGCCCGGGTCAAGGAGTGGGGCGATCTGCAGGCCGACGAGTCGGAAAGCGGCGGCGGATCATGATCGCCGAAACCGTCGTCAAACAAGCCACGGCGGCACAGCGCAGGGCAGCCGATCCCCGCGCTTCGGTCTGGGTCGCCGCCTCGGCCGGCCGCGGCAAGACCACGGTTCTGACCGATCGGGTGCTCAGTCTGTTGCTGGACGGCACGGCGCCGGGCCGCATTCTCTGCCTGACCTTCACCAAGGCCGCGGCGGCGGAGATGTCGAACCGTTTGACGGCGAGTTTGGCCGAGTGGTCGGTCGCGTCTGACAAAAAACTTGCCGAGGATCTCACAGATCTACTCGGCGCCACCGTCGATAGCCCGCGTCTGGCGACCGCGCGACGTCTCTTCGCCACCGTTCTCGATACGCCCGGCGGCATGAAAATCCAAACGATCCACGCCTTCTGCCAGTCCCTGCTGGGGCGCTTCCCGCTCGAAGCCGGGATCGCGCCGCACGCCCAGGTACTCGACGAACGCGGCGCCGCCGAGCTGCTGCAGGAAGCCCGTATCGAGGTGTTGGCGGCGGGCGACGCGGATCCGCAAACCGCTGAAAACATCGCCAAAGTGACCATGCATGCGCATGAAGACAGCTTTACCGAGCTGCTACAGGGCCTGATTCGCGAGCGGGCCCACCTGCAACGCATGCTGCGGACGCATGGCGGTATTGAAGGGATCGTCACAGCCGTCTACGCAGCGCTCGATGTCGCCGAGAACGATGATCCCGCCGAGTTGATCGCCGCCGCCTGCGCCGACGAGGCCTGTGACACAACAGCCTTGCGTCGGGTCGCCGTGGCCATGCTCGAAGGTGACAAGAAGGACCAGGCGCGCGCGCCCCTCGTTCTGGCGTGGCTTGAAGACCCGGACGAGCGACCAGCACGCTTTGACAGTTACCTCCAAGCCTTTTTCACGAAGAATGGTCGTGGGTCGCAATTCAGCAAGCTTATTCACGCCAAAGCGCTCAAAATCGAGAACGATGGCATGGATGTTCTCGGCGCCGAGGCGGCGCGCCTGGAAACACTGCGCAACCGTCTGAACGGTCTTACCGTCGCCGGATCGACGGCGGCGCTGCTGAGCCTGGGCGCGCAGGTTCTCGAACGCTACGAGGCACGCAAGGCCGCGCAGGCGGTCCTCGACTACGACGACTTGATTCTTATCACTCGCGACCTGCTGCTGCGCCCCGGCGTCGCCAGCTGGGTGCTCTACAAACTCGACGGCGGCCTCGATCACGTTCTGGTCGACGAGGCCCAGGACACCAACCCGGAGCAGTGGCAGGTGATCCAGGCCCTGACCGCCGAGTTTTTCGCCGGCGAAGGCGCGCGAGAACTGCAACGCACCGTCTTTGCCGTCGGCGACGCCAAGCAGTCAATCTTCTCATTTCAGCGCGCCGACCCGACCGAATTCACCCGTATGCAGGCACATTTCGCCGAACGCACTCAAAATGCCGGCCTGAATTGGCAGAAAGTCGACCTTGGCGTCTCGTTCCGATCGACCGCGGCGGTTCTTCGGGCGGTCGACGCCGTCTTTGCGCCGCAAGAGGTACACGAGGGCGTGCTTTTCGGCGAAACCGGCATGCGTCACCTGCCGGTACGGCTTGGTCAGGCTGGGCGGGTCGAACTCTGGCCGCTGGCGGAACCCGAAGAGAGCGAATCCCAGGATCCCTGGAGCCTGCCCCTGGCGAGCCGCCAGGACGCTTCACCCTCGGCGCGGCTCGCCCGCCTTATCGCCGAGCGGATCCGCCGCTGGACCCTGGATCGCGCCGCCGCCGACGATCCGGAAAGCCGACTCGAGGCCAAGGCCCGGCGTTTGCGGCCCGGCGACTTCCTGGTTCTGGTGCGCCGCCGCACCGCCTTTGTCGACGAACTGGTGCGTGCCCTCAAGGATTGCGAAGTGCCGGTGGCCGGGGTTGACCGCATGGTGCTGACCGAGCAGCTGGCGGTCATGGACCTTGTCGCCCTCGGCCGCGTGTTGCTGCTGCCGGAAGACGACCTGACCCTGGCAACGGTGCTCAAGGGACCGTTGATTGGCCTCAGCGAGACGCAGCTCTTCGACCTCGCGTACAACCGCCAGGGCAGCCTGTGGGAGGCCCTGGTGCATCGCCGCGACGCCGGCCCGCACCTCGTGGCCGCGCGCAAGCGCCTGTCAGAGCTCTTGGCGCGGGTCGACTTCGTACCGCCCTACGAGCTCTTTGCCGAGATCCTCGGTCCCGGCGGCGGACGCGAGAGCCTGTTGCGCCGCCTGGGCCCGGAAGCCATCGACCCGATCGAGGAGTTCCTTTCGTTGGCCCTGGCTTACGAGCAGGATCACGTGCCGTCGCTCGAAGGTTTCCTGCATTGGCTTGAGCTTGGCGAACAACAAGTCAAACGCGATATGGAACACGGCAACGACGTGGTTCGGATCATGACGGTTCACGGCGCCAAAGGCCTGCAGGCGCCGGTGGTCTTCCTCCCCGACACCGCGCAAACGCCGCAGCCGCCGAAAGGCCTGCTTTGGCCGCGCAAGCTGTCCGGCCTGGCCCTTTGGCCGCTGAAGAGGGAATACGACCTGCCGCTCACCATGGAGGCACGCGCGGCGGCGCAGCGCGCCCAGGACGAAGAGTATCGTCGCCTGCTCTATGTCGCCATGACGCGCGCCGAAGACCGCCTTTATGTCTGTGGCTGGCGCGGCGCCAGAGCGCCATCGCAGAACTCTTGGTACAAGCTGGTCGAGACGGCCCTGGCCAGCGAGGGCGAAGAGGTCGAATTCGACTTCGGCGCCCTTCGCCCCGGTGGCTGGCAGGGCCAGGGTTATCGTTTGTATTCGACCCAGAGCGCCGCCGCGGAATCACCGGAAGGCGCCATCACCGAGCCGCACGGCCAGGCCGAGTTGCCGGACTGGGCAAAGCGCGTGGCACCGGCCGAGCCGACGCCGCCGCGCCCCCTGGCACCATCGCGGCCGAGCGCGCCGGAGCCGACGGTGCGTTCGCCGCTGGGCAGCGACGAGGGTCGCCGTTATCGCCGCGGCCGGCTCATCCACCGCCTGCTGCAAAGCCTGCCGGAACTGCCTGGCGAAGCGCGGGCGGCGGCGGCCGCGCGATTTCTGCAGCGGCGCCTGCTCGGCCTGACGGCGGAAGAACAGAACGAGATCCGCGAAACCACGCTCGCCGTCGTCACCGACGCCCGATTCGCTGCGCTGTTTGGACCGATGAGCCGGGCCGAGGTGCCCTTGACCGGTGTCATCGATGGCCGCCTGGGGCCGCAAGTGGTTTCCGGTCAGGTTGACCGTTTGCTGGTCGTGAAAGACCGAATCCTTGCCGTCGATTACAAGACGAACCGACCGGCACCGCGGGAAGAAGCCGAGGTTCCCGCCGTCTATCTGCGGCAGATGGCCGCCTATAGGGCACTTTTGCTTGAAGTCTACCCCGGCAAAACCGTCGATTGCCTGCTCTTGTGGACCGACGGTCCGCGCCTGATGCAACTCAGCAATGCTCTGCTTGAGCATCACGCACCTTGACGCTGCGCATACCGGCTCCCTACATTCCACTCGAGACAAAACAAAGGGCGAACCAAGAGGTCCCCGGCATTTTAACCGTCACAGGGGTATGACCATGACGACAATGAATACCAGCGATGGCACCTTCGAGCAGGATGTCCTGCAGGCGCAAGGTCCCGTGCTCGTGGACTTCTGGGCCGAGTGGTGTGGCCCCTGCAAAATGATCGCCCCGGCGCTGGAGGAAATTGCCGCCGAAATGGACGGCCGCGTGACCGTGGCAAAGATCAATATCGATGACAATCACCACACGCCGCAGAAAGTCGGCGTGCGCGGGATCCCGACCCTGCTCCTCTTCACGGGTGGCGACGTCGCCG
>JAJFGM010000743.1 GCA_021776145.1 Kiloniellaceae bacterium
AACCAGGACAGCCAACTCGAATGTGTGATCGCCGACTTTACCTTCTCCGACGGGGTCGGCATAAGCGACGGCCTGCTGATCGTCGGCCATAAGATGAGTGTGTCCGGCTCCGGCATCGTCGATTTGAAGACTGAAGAGCTCGATTTCGTTCTTGCCGCCGATCGCAACCGCTTCGTGTTTACCGGCTTTGAAAAGCCGGTGCGGATTTCCGGCACGCTGACCCAGCCAATTGTCGTGCCCGATACCATGGGGCACCTCGGCGATGTTGCCGTCTCGGCCGCCGGCGCGGTCCTCGCGCCCTATGTTTTCGTGCCCTACAAGGCGGCGAGCTATTTGTTAAACCTGCTCGCCGAAGACGGCAACCAGGGCGCCTGCCTGGAACGTTCGAAACGCGACTGAAAGGCTTGTGGCGCGGGCGTTAGCCGCGCAGCGCGAACATGATCTCGCCGGCGATCGGCGCGTCGCGCGCCAGTTCGTGCTGGTAGAGTGCCATGCGCGCATGCCGCCCAAGATCGTCGCCGAATATCTCGATGAGCAGGTCGGAGGCGCCGTTGAGCACGGCCGGGGCGTTCTTGAAATCGGGCGCGGCGTTGACGTAGCCGACCAGGCGGATTGGCCGCAGCAGCCTGTCGAGGCTGCCCACGACCTGTCTGGCGAGCGCCAGATGGTTGAGCAGCATCAGACGCGCGGAACGGTAGCCGTCCTCGATGCTCAACGCGCCGCCGACCTTGCCCGGCTTTTCGATGACGTCGGCACCGTCGGCGTCCTTGACGGTGCCATAAGTTCCAGAGACGTAGAGCACGTCGGAGTGGACGATGCCGGGCACGAAATTGCCGATCGCCGCCGGCGCCTCGGGAACGACGATGCGCAGGACTTGTAGTCTCTGTTCGATGCCGGTCATCGGTTCAGCCCTTCTTCGCCGGAAATTGTTCAGGCGGCCCGTCGTCCGCCGGGGTCTCGCCCATTGCCGTGGCTTGCCGAATTCCCACGCATTGGCAGTGGGAATTGCGACAGTCGCAGCTACGCAAGATAGCACTTTGATGTCCATGGTGAATTGAAAGCGTGCCGGACGATTGGGTGACGTGGCATGTCGGGATTATCTCGGGCGGTCCTGCTCGGGCCAGTTATACTGTGACCCGGCGACTCCTTGGTATCGAGCGGGAGAGGGACGTGCGGGGTACAAAGACGGATAGCAGTAAGTCGCCGGGTGCGACCTCCGAAGCCCTGCCGGACCTGGTCTATGCCGGTGGGCATCTCGACCGTTCCGCCGTGCAACGCTGCGATGCCGGATGGATCGCCGAAAGGCTGGACCGGGATGATGCCTGTCTGCTGCCGATTTGGCGCACGCGGAACCTGCTGCGCAAACGCGATGACCTATCGCATCAGCCGACGGCTCGGTTCTGTGTCGGCGCATCGGCCCGCAGGGTTGCCGCGCTCGGCGCCGAGATTGTTTTCCTCGGGCTTGAGGGCGCACGCCCCTATTTTGCCGCCGATGTTTCGGCCTTGGAAGAGGAGAGCGCCAGCGAATTGGTCGAAGAGGGCGAATTTCTCGACCTGCGTCAAGTCGGTCCGCTTCTGCCGCGACCAGAAGCGGCGCTTCTCGCCTATGCCCGCGGCATCTGCCATTGGCACCGGCGCCACCTCTACTGCGGCCGCTGCGGCGCTCCGACACGGGCCGGGCTGGGCGGCCACGAGCGGCATTGCAAAAATCCGCGCTGCGCCGCCAAGAGCCATCCACGCATCGATCCCGCCGTTATCATGCTGGTCGAGACCGAGCCCGCCGATGGCGCGCCGGGCCGCTGCCTGTTGGGCAATCACGCCCGTTTGCCGCCCGGCACCTATACGACGCTGGCCGGTTTCGTCGAGCCGGGGGAAGGCCTCGAAGAGGCGGTTGCCCGCGAGGTTGCCGAGGAAGCCGGCATCGAGGTCGATTCCGTGACCTATTGCGCGTCGCAACCCTGGCCCTTTCCCGGATCGATCATGCTGGGTTTTCGGGCCCGCGCCAGCACGACGGCGATTTCGATCGACGACAAGGAGTTGACCGCGGCGCACTGGTTCAGCGCGGCCGAGGTCGCCGGTTTTGGCGAATGGGGAGACGATTCGGCCTTTCGTCTGCCACGCAAGGATTCCATCGCCCGTTTCCTGGTCGATTCCTGGCTCGCCGACCGCGCGGCGGCAGGGGAAGTTTAGCGGTCTTCCCTTTTTCTGCTCAGGCGGAACGCTGGCACAGAAGAGAGGCCACCTTCAGACGCTCTTCGACCAGATTGAGTCGGGCGTTGAGAAGCATCTGTTTGACCACGGGGCCGAGGAGAATATGCAGGCCGAGCGGCGGCGGCTCCGAGGCTTGCGCCGCGCGTTCCAGCGCCGTCTCGAAAAAGACCAGTGCGCCGTCGCTGTGATCCTTGGTCGAAATGACCGCGAAGCCGGCTGCGGTCAGTTCGGCGGTCAGATCGACCAGGGTTGAAAGATGGCTGTCCTCGGCCTTGCGCGCCCATGGCTGTGGGTAGTGGACCGCACCCTTGCCGCCGTCCAGGACATCGTAGAGGAGAAACCGGCCGCCCGGTTTGACGACCCGCGCGACCTCGCCATAAAAGGCTGTCTTGTCGGCGATGTTCATGCCGACATGGAAGGTCCAGGCCGCATCGAAGCTGGCGTCGTCAAAGCCTTCCAGGTCGGTAACATCGCCCTGTTGCAGTTCAATCTGCTTGTCGAGGCCGAACCAGCGATTAAGCTCGTTGCCGGCGGCGCAATACTCGGCTGTCAGATCGATGCCTGTGACCCTGCAGTCTTTGGTCGTGGCCAGGCGCCGGGCCGGGCCGCCGAGGCCGCTGCCGGCATCGAGCACGTGCATGCTGGCATCGGGCGACAGAATTTCGATCAGTTCGGCGGTCGCGGCCGGGCCGCGAATGTGGAACTCGTCGATCGCCGCCAAATCGTCTTGTGTTGCGGTCTCGGGGGTTTTGCCCATGCGGCCAAGAGCGGTCGTTATGCGCGAAAGCAGGTCGGGCGCGCCATAGTGTTCGAGGGCTGGATTTCGCCGGTTCATTGTCGGTCCCTTTCGTTAGAGGTTGTATTGAATCAAGATCGAGTGATCTTGATTGCGTAAAAAAAAGTCTATTCCAGAGCATCGAGTGATAGGCGCACGGCGTTCTCAATCCGGCCGTGGTCGCTCTTGCAACGCGCCAAAACAGAGATGCCATGAAAGGCATTGACCAGAAAATCCGCGCTCGCGTCCGGATCGAGGTCGGGCCGGACCTCGCCATTCTCCACGGCGCGGGCGAGGGCGCCGCGGAAGGCCGCGCTCATGCGCGTGATGTTGGCCTTTGCGCTTTCGAGGATTGCGGCCGAAGTGTTACCGAACTCGACGGCCGTATTGCACATGAAGCAGCCGTCACCGAAACGTTCCGTTTTTACGGCATCCAGGACAACGGCGAAAAAGCGTTCGATGTCGGCGCGACCCGAATTCTCCGCCTCAAGAGGGCCGAAGAGCATGTTTCCGAAGGTCGTGTCATAGTGCCGCAGGGCCGCCTGATAGAGCTCTTCCTTGCCGCCGAAGGCCTTGTAGAGGCCGGCATGGGCGACACCGGTAAAGGCGACGAGATCGCGCACCGAAGTTTCGGCATAGCCCTTGTGCCAAAAGAGCGTCATGGCTCTTTCGAGGGCTGCCTGTTCGTTGAATTCGCGTGCCCGCGCCATCGTCTCCGGCCGATAGATTCAATTGACATTTAAAGATCGATCGATCTTAAATAAACTCGATCGCGCGCAATTGCAAGGCCGTGCCGGGCAGTTGGTGTCGGGCGGGCTTGGAAGGTCTGGCTGGCGCCTCAGGCGATGCCGAGCAGCGTCGCGTCCTGGTCCTGCAGCAGCGGGTCAATCGCGTTGGCAGGAAATATGTCGAGAGCAAGGGTATTCTCGGCTGACGGAGCCGGTGCGGTGAAAGCCGCTCCCGGCTCGTGCCCATTGGCGCCTGAAATGCCGGACAGGAGGTCGCCATCTCCCTGCGAGACCTGCAATAGATCATCGACATGGAGCGCTGGGGCTGCGCCCGATAGCTTTTGCGCCGTGAGGGTAGGGCTCCGGCCGCCATCGAGTTGCCCGAGGTCGAAGTCGCTGCTGTCTTCGAGGTCTACCAAGTTGAGGGTGGCTGACCCCCCGGCTGATTCCGTCGCGCCGACTTCACCGACGACGAAGTTTGTCCCGCCGCCGGCGCGACTGAGTTCGATGCTGGCGATGGCCCCGGTATTATCGAGGTCGCCCTGGCCGATGCTTGCCGTGAAGCTGCCGCCGGCACCGCCCTGACCGGGGATGACCACCGCTCCGAGCAGTGCCCCACCGCTGTCCCGCACGTCCGCCGTCACCGTCTCGCCCGCGGCCAGCCGCTTGAATTCGATGTCGACCGTCTCGATGGACGTCGAGGCGAAGTCCATGTGCAGTTCGTCACCGCCGCCGATCTCGTCGCGCCAGCCGGCGTTGGCGACGACACCGCCGCTGTCGGTCACGCTGACCGCGTCGCGGTTGGCCAGGTAGGCGAGTTGACCGCCCGACGCCGAGAGTTGGATCTGGCCGTTGCCGTCGAAGTCGCCCGCTGTGGGATCGAAGACGAAGCTCTGGCCGCCACCGCCCGGCGTCTCGTCGAGGTCGTTCAGCGTGAAGGTGACGACTTCCGTATAGGCCGGGTTCACGCCGTCGTCGGCCGAGAGAGTCACGCCGATAGTCGCCGTGCCGTTGCCCTGATTGGCAAAGCCGCCCGGCGGGGCTTCGAAATCGAGCGGCGCGATTAGGGAAAGCTGGTTGCCGACGACCTGAAAGGCGGAGCTGGGATCGTTGACGATGCCATAGGTGATGGCGCCCGCCGCCGTATCGGGATCGGTCGCCGTCAGGGTCGTCGAGAATGCGGCGTTCTCATTGAAGCTGGCGCTGGCCACCTGGAGATCACTCGGCGGCTGGTTTGTACCGCCGCCACCGCCGCTTTCCGTGGCGCCGATTTGACCGACGACAAAATTGGTGCCGCCGCTCGTTCGGCTCAAGGTGACGCTGGCGATAGCGCCGCCGCTGTCCAGGTTGCCCTGGCCGATGTTCGCCGTGAAGCTTCCGCCGGCGTCGCCTTGGCCGGGAATGACCACCGTGCCGAGCAGGTCGCCGCCGATGCCGCGCACCTCGGCTGTCGCCGACTCGCCCAAGGCCAGACGTTTGAATTCGATATCAACCGTCTCGATGGAGGTCGAGGCAAAGTCCACACGCAGTTCGTCGCCGTTGCCGATCTCGTCGCGCCAGCCGCCGTTGGCGACGATGCCGCCGCCGGCGGTGATGCTGACCGCATCGCGGTTGCTCAAATATGCCAGTTGGCCGCCCGTCGCCGAGAGCTGGATCTGGCCGTTTCCGTCGAAGTCCGCCGCCGAGGGATCGAAGGTGAAAGTCTGGCCGCCACCGCCAGGCGCCTCGTCGAGATCGTTCAGGGTGAAGGTGACGACTTCCGTATAGGCCGGGTTGACCCCGTCGTTAGCCGAGAGCGTCACTCCAATGGTCGCCGTGCCGTTGCCCTGATTGGCGAAACCTGCCGGCAGGGCTTCGAAGTCGAGGGGCGCCAGCAGCGACAGCTGATTGCCGGCGACCTGGAAGGCGGAGCTGGGATCGTTGACGATGCCATAGGTAATGGCGCCGGCCGGCGTGTCCGGATCGGTGGCGGTCAGGGTTGTCGAGAATGCGGCGTTCTCGTTGAAGCTGGCGCTGGCCACCTGGATGTCGCTTGGTTGCTGATTGGTGCCGCTGCCGCCGCCGCTCTCCGTCGCGGCGATCCCGCCGACGACAAAATTGGCGCCGCCGCCGCCACGGCTCAACTCAACGCTGCCAATAGCGCCACCGCTGTCGAGATCGCCCTGACCGATGCGCGCCGTGAAGCTGTCGTTGGCACCGCCCTGGCCGGGAATGATCACGGTGCCAAGCAACGCGCCGCCTATGCCGCGCACGTCCGCCGTTGCACTCTCGCCCGTGGCCAGGCGCTTGAACTCGATGTCGACAGTCTCGATCGTGGTCGAGGTAAAATCGATCCGCAATTCGTCGCCATTGCCGATCTCGTCGCGCCAGCCGCCGTTGGCGACGACCCCGCCGCCGGCGGTGACGCTGACGGCGTCGCGATTGGCCAGATAAGCCAGTTGCCCGCCCGTCGCCGAAAGTTGGATCTGGCCATTGCCGTCGAAGTCGCCGGCCGAGGGATCGAAGGTAAAGGTCTGGCCGCCGCCCGGATCTGTGTCAATGACCGCCGCCACGGCGGCGTCGGCCTGGATCAGACCGGCACCGGTGGCGTTGTCGAAACCGCCGGCCCCCATGTCGAGCGCCGTCGACTGCAGGACACTGGCGATCTGCTGCGGCGTCAGGGTCGGGTCGGCCTGAAGCATCAGGGCGGCGACCGCGGCGGCGTGCGGCGCTGCCGCCGAGGTGCCGAAAAAGTTCGGGAAGCTGTCGGCATCACCGCTGATGTCGTTGCCGAAGAAGGTGGTGTTGGTGCCGTCCGGCGCTGTGATCTGCGGTGTCTGGCGCAGTTCCGGCGTTGCCAGGCGGTTGCCGGCCGTATCGAAGAGGATTTCCGTCGGCCCGCGTGAGGAGAAGCTTTCAACCACGGCCGGGTCTGTGCCGAAAGCCGGGGTATTGCGGAAGTCGGCCGCGGCCACCGCCAGCGCGCCCGCCGCCGCGGCGTGGCCGTAGACGGTGTCGCTGTTCGTTGTGTGCTCGGCAATCGAACCAGAGCCCGAGACGACGTACTTCATGAGGGCCGGCGCCGCGCCGGAGTAGAGGCCGATGCGCAGGTAGGCCGAGGCCGCGACGCTGCCGGTGTTGATCACGCCAATGACCTCGACCGGGTCGGCGCCGAGGTTGTTGTCGACACCGAGGTCGATGATCGTGTTGCCGGTCGCATCGGTGAGAAAGAAGTCGAGATCGCTCTGCGACCCGACGCCCGGGCTCGCCGAGGCGAAGGGCTGGTCCCACTGCAGCGAGAAGATCATCGTGCCGCCGGCCGGCACCACGACCTGCTGCAGCGTATCGACGCCGGGTCCGGGGTCGAAATCGTGGTAGTGGAGATCGGCGGTGGTGACGCCGCTGAACTGGAAGGCGCTCTCGTAACTTCTCACGCCGGCATTGCCGGCCGAGGAGAAGTAGGTGCTGCCGCCGGCCACGACCTGGTCGATGGCCTGGGCGATGATGCCGTCCTGGAACATCGGCTCGGCGAAGTAGATGACATCATCGACCAGGATGTCGGCGCCGCAGTCGACCAGCGCATCGATGCCGCGGGCGAAGATCGACTCGCTGGTGAAGGCGGTGTGGAACATCAGCTTGGCGCCCGGGGCCA
>JAJFGM010000744.1 GCA_021776145.1 Kiloniellaceae bacterium
TCAAAACTCAATACAATCCGTGATGCCTGGCGACCCATCTCTTTCCTCCATTGCGAACCGGTCACAACAGAGAATCACTGCCCAGTCTCAAAGAAAAGACCCAGTTTGCGAGTCAGTATCTCCGCTGGGCTGTACTAGTCCGCCGAAGAACTACTCGAAAAAGGAAAAAGGGACGCTACCCTTTTTCTCGAACCATAGGTGCGGCGCTTGTTCTCATAGCGCCGAAGGTCGATAGGTAGAGAAAGGGTAGCGTCCCCTTTTTCTTCAATGCCCGGGACGAGGAACACCGCCATGGCGTCGCGCAACGGCATGACGAAGACCAGGGCGGTCAGCACCACCACCGGCAGGCCGAGGCCTATGGTTCCCTTGACCAGGCCGCCGACCAGGAAGGCCGCCGCCACCAAAAGGACATTCTCCGTCGTCAGCACCTCAGGCCGGCTTCCCGGGGAAAGCCCGCCAGAGGAGGAAGAGCGCCTTCGCCGCGGCAACGACCGCAAGCCGCGGACGCACCATCCCGCCGATCAGACATGAGCCTGGATCACTCGCGGCCGGGCTGAGGCTTTGTTTTGTGCCGACCAAGCGAGAGAGCAACACATGGCGCTTCGCGCAACTGAAACTCATCACGATGTCTCGGAGAAAATGGCGACCCCAACGGGATTCGAACCCGTGTTGCCGGCGTGAAAGGCCGGTGTCCTAGGCCTCTAGACGATGGGGTCGTGAAGGCGGTTTGGGATGTAGCCGCTTCGCCGGGTTTTGGCAAGAGGGGAAGGCGGCTGGCCGCGGGAAAATCGCCGGACCGATGCTAATCGCGGCCGACCGTGTCGGCATTCAGCGCGGGCGTTCGGCGGTCTGGCCTTCGCTTTCCAGTGCCGGAAATTGGGGCGGCGATTGGGGCGGCGCCAGCTTGGCGATGGGCACGCCGGCGATCTCCTTGATCAGCTTTTCCAGCATGGCCTTGAAAAAATCGCGGTAGTCGGTCGCGGTCATGACAAAGGCGCCGGTGCCGCCGATGACGTGATAGAGGTAATAGCCGTCGACCAGCGGGTCTTCGTTGAGGATGGCCAAGCCATTGATGGTGACGCCGCTGGCCACTGCCTCGTCGCGCAGCCGGGCCGGCTGGGCGCCTTGATTGGTGCGGCCGTCGCCGGAGATGTCGATGACCTTGCGGCGGCCGTCGAACGCGTTCTTGTCCATCTGCTTCAGGGCGTACTGGATGGCGCCGCCGATGGCCGTGCTGCCGCCGACGAAATAACGCGGCATATCCTCGATCTTCTGGGCGAAGCCCTGGGTCGAGGCGGCATCGGTGAGGCGGTGCCAGTCGACGGCCAGGGATTGCTTGCGGCTGTCGGACCACTGGATCAGGGAAACCGCGATGCCGAGGTCGCCGGAGGCGCGGATCGCCGCGGCGATGGCGGGATCGCGGAAGGCCGACGCCAGGCCGCGGCTCTGCAGATCGAATTCCGCCTCCGAAACCGACGAGGAGGCATCGACGGCCAGAACCAGCTCCAGATCGACCCGGTCGTTGACCTCGGTCAAGGCCCAACTAGGCTTGGTGAACACGGGCGTCGCGCTCAGGGCCAGGGCCGCCGACCCCAGAATCGCGGCAAAAGCAGGTGAAAAATGTTTCATGCCTGCCAGTGTAGCGGGTTTCACGGTCGAGTCGACCCGCCAGGGGCCAAGGCGACGAATGGACAGGAATCACCGGATTAGGCCAGCGCCGCGTCCTCGATAAGGAACTGCACGGCTTCCGGGCCCGACCAGCTGTCCCATTGCAGTTTCCCGGCCACATGCAACGGCTGGCCGCCACCGCGCAGCAGGGCCTCGCCGAGGGCGGTGTCGAGGGCACGAAATGCGATGCCCTTGAGGCGGCCGCCGTTGGCGCTGGATAGGCCGCAGCGGACATGGTTGGCGCCGACCACCTGCGGCCGCTCGATGCGCGCCGCGGCGATGACGAAGCGCGGCTGCGGGTTGCCGGCGCCATAGGGCCCGCAGGCCTCGAGCCCGCGCATCAGCTCGGCCGAGGCGCCGCGCGGCGTGACCACGCCGTCGAGGCCGAGGGCCGGTTTGTAGCCGATCTCGGCCAGGCGTTTGGCCAGACGCGCGTCGAGAAAGTCGCGCAGCTGCGTCAGCCGCTCGGCGGCGACGGTCAAGCCCGCCGCCATGGGGTGGCCGCCACCGTTGACCAGCAGCTCGGCCTGCCGCGCCGCGATCACCGCGGCGCCGAGGTCGACCCCGGGCACCGAGCGCCCCGAACCCTTGCCGACGCCGTGGTCGTCGAGGGCCACCACCAGGGCCGGCTTGCCGTAGCGTTCCTTGAGGCGGCTGGCGACGATGCCGGTAACACCGGCGTGCCAGCCCGGTGCGGCGGCAAAAACCAGGCCCTCGCCGGGACCCTGCTCATCGACCTGCAAAATCGCCTGGTCGAGCACGGCGGCCTCGATCTCCTTGCGCTCGCTGTTGTAGCCGTCGAGGCGGGCCGCGGCGTCGGCCGCCGCCGCCGCGTCGTCACAGGCCAGCAGGGTGGCGCCGAGGGGTGCCTCGCCGACACGGCCGCCGGCGTTGACCCGGGGCCCGAGTTGGAATCCGAGCGTGCCGCTGTCGGGGCGCTTGTCGAGCCCGGCGACGTCACAGAGCGCCACCAGGCCAGCGTTGCCACGGCCGGCCATGACCCTGAGACCCTGCACGACGAAGGCGCGGTTGAGGCCGACCAGCGGCACCACGTCGCAGACCGTGCCCAGCGCCACGAGATCGAGCCACTGCTTGAGGTCCGGCTCGCGGCGCGCGTCGGCGAACCAACCGGTGGCGCGCAGCGCGCGGTTGAGCGCGACGACGAGCAGAAAGGCGACACCGACCGCCGCCAGGCCGCCGAGGCGGGCGACGGAGTCCGGGGATTCGTCGAGGCGGTTGGGATTGACCACCGCCAAAGCCCGCGGCAGGCGCGGTTCGGCGGCATGGTGATCGATGACAATCACCTCGAGCCCCACGGCGGCGGCGGCGGCCAGGGGCTCGAACGCGGTGATGCCGCAGTCGACGGTCACCACCAGGGCGATGCCCTCGGCGGCGAGCCGCTCCAGGGCCGGCGCGTTGGGCCCGTAGCCCTCGGCCAGGCGATCCGGGATGTAGACCCGACAGTCGCTGCCGACGGCACGCAGGTAGCGCTGTAACAGGGCCGACGACGTGGCGCCATCGACATCGTAGTCACCAAAGACGGCGATCTTTTCGCCGCCGGTGACGGCACGCGCCAAACGCCCGGCGGCGGCGTCCATGTCCTTCAGGCTCGAGGGATCGGGCAACAACGCGCGCAGGGTCGGATTGAGGAAGAGGTCGGCGGCCTCCGGCACGACGCCGCGCGCCGCCAGAATGCGGCCGACGATCTCGGGCTGGCCGAGACGTTGGGCCAGGGCAAGGCCAGCGCGCGAATCCGCCAGACGCTCTTCCCAGCGCTTGCCGGTGAGCGAACGCTCGACGTCCAACATGGGGCGTCGCGCGGCGGCTTGAGCGGCGGGCATGCGGCGGCTGTCCTCTTTGGCCAAGATGTATGGGGCCAGAGCCTCCAAGTGCGTGCCCTGGCGGGCCCGCTAGGGCCTCACCTAGACACCCAGGCGATCGTACCAGGTCTTGCGTTCGAAGTTGTGATTGGCATCGACGACTCGCACGGTGCCGGTCTTCGAGCGCATGACCACCGACTGGGTGCTGGCGCCGCCCTTGAAACGACGCACGCCTTTCAGCAGCGTGCCGTCGGTAACGCCGGTGGCGGCGAACATGACATTGCCGGACGCCAGGTCATGCAGGTTGTACTTGCGGTCGAAGTCGGTGATGCCGCAACGGCTGGCGCGGCCCCGTTCGTCGTCGTTGCGGAAAATCAGCCGCCCCTGCATCTGACCGCCGACGCAACGCAGCGCCGCCGCCGCCAGCACCCCTTCCGGCGCGCCGCCGGAGCCGAGATAGAGGTCGACGCCGCTGGTCGGGCTGCTGGTCGCCATGACGCCGGAAACGTCGCCATCTCCGATCAGCATGATGCGGGCGCCGGCGTCGCGCACCGTGGCGATCAGTTCACTGTGACGCGGTCGATCGAGAATGCACACCACGAGATCCTCGACATCGACGTTTTTGGCGGCAGCCAGGGCGGCGAGGTTCTCGGCCGGCCCCTTGTCGAGGTCGACCACCCCATCGGGCAGGCCCCGGCCGACGGCGATTTTTTCCATGTAGGTATCGGGCGAGTGGAGGAAACCACCCTCCTCCGCCATGGCGATGACGGCCAGGGCATTGGGTCCGCCCTTGGCGGTCAGCGTCGTGCCCTCCAGCGGATCCAGGGCGATGTCGATTTTCGGACCGCCGGTACCGACCTTTTCGCCGATGTAGAGCATCGGCGCCTCGTCGCGCTCGCCTTCGCCGATCACCACGGTGCCGTCGATTGCCAGGTCGTTCAGCGCCTCGCGCATGGCATTCACCGCGGCCTGGTCGGCGGCGCGCTCGTCACCGCGCCCCATCAGACGCGACGCCGCCAAGGCTGCCGCCTCGGTGATACGAACCGCTTCGAGCGCCAGGTTGCGCTCCATGAAGGCTTCCTGATCCGTCGCTTCAGACATTGTCTCTTTTTTCCTTATCGCCTCTGAATTTTATACCAAAGTGCCGCGACTCAAAATGATTCGATGCGGATCAGACGCGGCGGCGCCAAGACCGCGTCCAGCCCCGCGATACAGTCCAGCGCCCGCGCCATGGCGCCCTGGCTGGTTTCATGCGTCGTGATGACAACCGGCACGGAATCCCCCTCCTCCATGCCGCGGCCATGCTGCAGCATGGACTCAACCGAAATATCCTCGTCGCGCAGGGCCGCGGCGATATCGGCAATGACACCGGCCCGATCGCGCACCGTCAGGCGAATATAGTGAGAACCGACATGGCTTTCCATCGCCAGCGAGCGGGCCGGCGCCAGATCCACAGCTGGCACGGCGAAGGTCGGCTGGCAGCTGCCGCGGGCGATGTCCATGAGGTCGGCGACAACCGCCGAAGCCGTCGGTCCGGCGCCGGCGCCGGGGCCCTCGATCAGCATCGAGCCGATGAAGTCGCCCTCGGTGACGACGGCGTTGAAGACGCCCTCGACCGCCGCGATGGGCGCGCCCTTGGCAACCATGCAGGGATGCACACGCTGTTCGACGCCGTTGCCGCGGTCCTGAGCAATTCCCAAAAGCTTGATGCGGTAGCCGAGTTCCTCGGCGAAGGCGATATCCAGGGCCGAAACCTCGCGCACACCTTCGACATGCACGCCATCGAAATCAACCTCGTGGCCGAACGCCAGGGCGCTCAATATAGCCAGCTT
>JAJFGM010000745.1 GCA_021776145.1 Kiloniellaceae bacterium
GCAGGTGCGCTCTTCTTTCGATGATTCCCCAGGCACCTTCGTAGTGGACGAGGACGAAATCGTGGAACAGGCAGTTGTCAGCGGCATTGCGTACAGCCGCGATGAGGCGAAGATCACACTCTTGGGCGTCCCCGACAAACCGGGAGTGGCGGCGAAGATTTTCGGGCCGCTGTCCGATGCGGCCATCAATGTCGATATGATCGTGCAAAACGTGGCTGCACATGCGGAGACCACCGATCTTACCTTTACGGTCACCAAGGCCGACCTCGACCGCGCTGTCGAACTTCTGCGCGGCCACCGCGACGATCTCAAGTTCGCCGACCTCTTGGCCGATGCCAACGTGGTCAAGGTCTCGGTCATCGGTGTTGGCATGCGCAGCCACGCTGGCGTCGCCCAGTCGATGTTCACCGCCCTGGCGGCAAAAGGCATAAATATTCAGGTCATTTCGACTTCGGAAATCAAGGTCTCGGTGCTGTTGGCTGAAGAATACACCGAATTGGCTGTACGCAGTCTGCACACGGCCTATGGGCTGGACGCGGAATGACGGTCGCAAACGGCACGCGGGCCGGGATACGGCATGACCTTGGCGGCCAGTGACAGCACCAATGATCGCACCAGCGATAGCAACGGCTGGACCGGCTCGCGACGCTTGTTGCGTTTGCTGCGCGATCTTATTCGCGGCGAGGGCGCATCGCAGGATCGCCTCGACAAGGCGGTCGACATTGTCAGCAAGGAATTTCACGCCGAGGTCTGCTCGATCTATGTCATGCGCGCCGATGAAACGCTCGAGCTTTACGCCAGCATAGGCCTGAACGCCGCCGCCGTGCACCGCACCCGCCTGCGCGTTGGCGAGGGCCTGGTCGGCGAGATCGCCGCCCGGGCGCTGCCGTTTGCCCTGGCCGATGCCCAGGCGCATCCCAGCTTCGCCTATCGGCCGGAAACCGGCGAGGAGGCCTTCGTGTCGCTGGTTGGTGTGCCGATTCTGCAAAACAAGGCGGTTCTGGGGGTCCTGGTGGTGCAGAACAAAACCGCACGCGACTACACGGAAGCCGAGGTCGAGGGTCTGGAAACGCTGGCCATAGTATTGGCGGAAATGCTGGCGACGGGCGCCCGCGACGGTGTCGATACGACGCAGCGCGGCGATGCCGCGGCCGTGCTGCCGGCGCGCTTTTCCGGCATCGCCCTGACCGCCGGTTTGGCTGTTGGCCGTGTCGTCGAGCATCGTCGCGGCGTGGTGCCTGGCAAGGTCGTGGCCGAGGATCCGGAAAACGAATTGGCCCGTCTGCAGACGGCGCTGGAGAACCTGCGCGCTTCGATCGACACGCTGCTGCTGCGACACGATGTGGCGGCCGTGGGTGAACATCGCGAAATTCTCGAGACCTATCGCATGTTCTCCGAGGATCGGGGCTGGCTCGGGCGCATCCATGACGCGGTGCATAGCGGGCTTACTGCCGAGGCGGCGGTGCAAAAGGTGCGGAACGACACACGTGCCCGCATGGACGCGATCAAAGACCCCTATTTGCGCGAACGCGCCGCCGATCTCGACGACCTGGGTGACCGCCTGTTGCGCCATCTCCTGGGCGAGGAAACCGGCGCGCCGCGCGCCTTGCCCGAGGACGCCGTGCTCTTGGCCCGGGATCTTGGGCCGGCGGATCTGCTCGACTACGATTTGGAGCGCTTGCGGGCCGTGGTGCTCGAGGAAGGCTCGCCGATGGCGCATATGGCCATTATCGCCCGCTCGCTGGAACTGCCGGTGATGGGCCGCTGTCGCGGTGTCGTGTCGCAGGCCCGCGAAGGCGACACGATCATTGTCGACGCCGACAACGAGCAGGTCTTGCTGCGGCCGAATCAATCGGTCGTGGACAGTTTCACCGAGTCGATGGATGCCATGGCGCGGCGCCGGGCTGAATATGCCGCGGTCCGAGATCTGCCGCCGGTGACCCGCGACGGCCTGCGTATCTCGCTGTCGATCAACGCCGGACTGCTGATCGATCTGCAGCAGATGCACGCCAGCGGTGCCGACGGTATTGGGCTTTACCGCACCGAAATTCCTTTCATGGTGCGCGATTCCCTGCCCGATGTCGACGAGCAGACCGAACTCTATAAAAGGGTCCTGGACCAGGCGCGGGACAAGTCGGTGGTGTTCCGTACCTTGGACATCGGCGGCGACAAGATTCTGCCGTATTGGCGCGGCGCCACCGACGAGAATCCGGCAATGGGCTGGCGTGCCATCCGCATCGGCATCGATCGGCCGGTCATGTTGCGGCAGCAGCTGCGCGCGCTGTTGCGCGCCGCCGCCGGTCGCGAGCTGAACGTCATGTTTCCGATGGTCAGCGAGGTGGCCGAGTTCGAATCCGCCCGCACCCTGATGCGTCGCGAAATCGAGCGCGAAGAGGGACAGGGCGCGCCCTTGCCAGAAAAAGTCAATATTGGCGTCATGCTGGAAGTCCCCGCGCTTGCCTGGCAACTGCCGGCATTGCTGGAGCGCTGTCATTTCATCTCGATCGGCAGCAACGATCTTTTTCAGTTTCTTTTCGCCTGCGACCGCGGCAATCCGCGCGTCGCGCGCCGCTACGACAACCTGTCGCCGGCGGTCCTCAGCTTTCTGCGTTCAGTGGTGGCGCAGGCAGACGCTGCCGGCTGTACGCTCAGTCTTTGCGGCGAAATGGCGGGATCGCCGCTGGAAGCCATGGCTCTGGTCGGCTGCGGTCTGCGCAAACTGTCCATGCCGCCACCGGCCGTTGGGCCGGTCAAGACGATGCTGCGCAGCCTTTACGCCGAGCCACTGCGCGATCTTGTCTCGCAGCTCGCCGAGTTGCCCGATCACTCGGTGCGCGAACAGCTGCGCGCCTATGCGATTGATCACGAAATCGCCATATAGATTCGCCACAAAAGATGGTTAGGGATTTGACATTGGTCTAAAAAATTGCAGGCCATGGTAAAAATTTGTTAATAAAAAGGTCTTCATGATCGACATGTTTGAATGCCGGGTGTTGATTCCGGTATCGCGTTTTCGTGGCCTTCGGGTCCTTGGCGAGTAGCTAGGTTCGGTAGCGTTCAGTGGTTGATAAGACCCCCGAGTCCGAAAAAGATATGCCGTTGCTGGATCTTGATCCGGCGCGCCGCGAGAGTGTGGGCCGCCTGCTTGCGCGTACGCGGCAGGAGTATGGCCAGGACCTGAAGAGCGTCGCCGAGGCGTTGCGTATCCGCTATGTCTATCTTGAGGCTATCGAATCCGGACGCTTCGATCGTTTGCCAGGGCCCGCGTATGCTGTCGGATTCGTTCGCAGCTATGCCGAGTTCCTCGGTCTTGAGCGGGAAACCGTGGTCGAGGCCTTCAAACAGGAAGTCGATGGAATCGATCGCCAAACCCAGCTGAACTTCCTTACCCCGGTGCCGGAAGGCAAAATTCCCGGCGGCGCCGTTTTTCTTGTTTGTGCCCTTGTCGCCGGCCTGGCCTATGGCGGCTGGTATTACCTTTCGACTCAGGGGCGCAACGTCGTCGACCTGATTCCCGAGGTTCCCCTCAATTTGCAGGCCCTCATGGGCAACGAAGACCCCGCCGTCGAAACGAGCCGGGTCGATTCGGCCGCGATGAACGCGATATTGGCTGATGCAGCGACCCGGCCGGACTCCGAACCGGCCGTTTTGCCACAAGCCCGGTCCCAATCCAGCTCGCCTTCCGAGCCGCTGCCGACGTCCGCGGCGGCGATCTCGCAGACCGCGAGCGCCGACCAAACACCGACCATGGAGCAAACACCAGCTACACAAGGGGCGCCCGCGGTGCCGCTGGACGCCACCGTTGCAAACGGCCTTGCGGAAACTGAGCGCGACGCTTCGGTCGAAGTACCAAGCCTGATTGTAAGGGATACCGTCGTCGCGCCTCAGGCCGCGCCGAGCGCCGACAACGTTGTGCTACAGCCAACCGAGCAGGCGCCGGGCCTCGCGCGGCTGGCGGAGGCGATCGATGACAGCCTTGCAGCTTCGTCAATCCCGCCGGGCTTGGCCTCGACTGCCGATACCGACCAGGGCGAAATCACCGTCATCGACACGCGGACCAGCACTCGGGCGCGAACGGGTTCGCAAGCCGGTTTGCCCGACAGTGCGGCCGTGGAGCCCGAAACCCACGTGATTAGCGGATCTACTGCACCATTTGCGACAGACGTCGGTGCGGCGCAAAACCTGGACGCGATGGCGGCGTCGCGCAACGGTGTGCCGGTTGACGGTGAGCCGGCCGACAGTGTACCGGTTGACGGTGTGGCGCGAACGCAGGCTGGAAACGAGCAATCGGCGCCACTTTCGGGCGACGATGAAACCAGCTCCGCCGCAACCGGCGTGACCGGGCAGCCCGAGTTCGAGACGAGTCTCTCAGAGGTGCGAGGCGCGGCGGCTGAAGTTTCGCCGCAGGAGGAAGGCCTGATCCAGGCCGACGGCCAGCAGGAGTTGACCCAGGTTCTGGAAACGGTTGCGGCGATTCCGGCGGTGCCGTCGGGCAACGATGAGACGGCCGCTTACAGCGACGAACGCGCACCCATCAATTATGGCGAAACCAATCAGACGGCACGCGTCGTGCTGCGTGCCGCCCAGGATTGCTGGGTGCAGGTGCGCGATCCCAATGGCGCTTTGCTGCTGACCCGGGTCTTGCGCAAGGGTGATTCCTACCGCGTCCCGAACCAGCGCAATCTGACGCTGCTGACCGGCAATGCCGGCGGTCTGTGGATCGAGGTCGATGGCATACGCCTGGCTCCGCTTGGACCGGTCGGTGCGGTGCGACGCGACGTGTCCCTCGACCCCGAACGCCTGCTCAGCGGCACCGCGCTTAATCAATAGATCTGTTGCGGCAACAGCCCTGATTGGGCCAACCGCCGCGATGTCGCGGCCGGTCCGGACCCGCCCTGCGGTCTTGCGGTTTCCACGACAAGGGCGCATTTTGCCCGGCAATTTCCAGCTTTCACCAAGTGCCGCCCGAACCGGAGCGGTGGGGCGCGATGTGAATTTGTCGCTGGCGGCCGGCCGCGTCAGCCGCTATTCAAAGGTCGTTGAGGGCACGCGGGCCCTGGCAAAGCGCAATTCAGTTTCGGGACGCCAACATGAGCATCCGCCCCTACCGGGATATTCAGCGCCGCAGGTCGCGCCAGATACATGTCGGTGCCATTGCCGTCGGCGGCGACGCGCCGATCTCGGTGCAGTCCATGACCAATACCCTGACTTCGGATGCGGCGGCGACGATCGCGCAGATCCGTCGGTTGGAAGAGGCCGGCGCGGATATCGTTCGAGTCTCCTGTCCGGATCAGGAATCGACGGCGGCGCTGAAAGAGATCGTGAAGGCCGTCGCCGTGCCGATCGTCGCCGACATCCATTTTCACTACAAACGCGGCATCGAAGCTGCCGCGGCCGGGGCCGCCTGCCTGCGCATCAATCCGGGAAACATCGGTTCCGCGGCGCGCGTTCGTGAAGTCGTGCAGGCGGCGCGCGACCATGGCTGTTCCATGCGCATCGGCGTGAACGCCGGTTCGCTTGAGCGCGATCTTCTGGAAAAATACGGCGAGCCCTGCCCAGAGGCGATGGTCGAGTCGGCCCTCAATCACGCCCGTATCCTCGAGGACCACGACTTCACCGAGTTCAAGATCTCGGTCAAGGCCTCGGACGTCTTTCTGGCGGTGGCCGCCTACCACGGTCTCGCCGAGGCTTGTGATTATCCGTTGCATCTCGGCATCACCGAGGCCGGTGGCTTGAGAAGCGGGACGGTCAAATCCGCGGTCGGCCTTGGAACGCTCCTGTGGGCGGGAGTCGGCGATACCATTCGGGTATCCCTTTCCACCGACCCGGTCGAAGAGGTGAAGGTTGGCTTCGATCTTCTGAAATCATTGGGATTGCGCCATCGCGGCGTCAACGTCATCTCCTGCCCGTCCTGCGCGCGCCAGCAGTTCGATGTCATCAAGACCGTGGAAGTCCTTGAACAGCGCCTCGCTCACATCACCACGCCGATGACGGTCTCGGTGATCGGCTGCGTCGTCAACGGACCCGGCGAGGCGACAATGACCGATATCGGCTTTACCGGCGGCGGCAAGGGCACGCATCAGGTTTATGTCAACGGCTTGCCTTCGCATCGCCTGCAAGACGCCGGCATCGTCGACCATCTGGTCGGCTTGATCGAGGACAAAGCGGCGGAGATAGAGGGACAAGTCGCCGCAACCGCCGCACAGCCCCGTCTCGTTTCTTAGATAACCTCGGAGAACCATAGTGTCTGCGTTGCGACCTGTCCGCGGTACGCACGATGTGTTGCCAGAAGAGATGCGGCGCCATCGCGCTGTTGTCGAGACAGCGCGCGAGGTCGCCGAACGTTACGGCTATTTGTTGATGGCCACGCCGATCTTCGAGTTCACCGAAGTCTTCAAGCGCACGCTTGGCGATACCTCCGACATCGTCACCAAGGAGATGTATACTTTCGAGGTCAAGGACGGCGAACAGATCACCCTGCGTCCGGAGAACACCGCCGGCGTGGCGCGTGCCCTGATGTCCGGTGGCCTGTCACAGCAACTGCCGTTGA
>JAJFGM010000746.1 GCA_021776145.1 Kiloniellaceae bacterium
GTCGATTCGATCTGTTCGGCGACGCTGATCGGAACGCCCGGATTGTCTTCCTTGCGCGGCACCGAGCCGGTGATCGCCACCGTTATAATGCAAGGCTGGGTCATCGGCTTAAGCCCTTCTGCAAATGCCAACATCGCGACGGCAATGCCGGTTCCAATAGACCAGCTTCTCACGTTCGCCTGGCGTCGAGAAGACGAAGTGTTTGACGACACCCTGTGGCATGTCCTGGCATCGTAGGACCAAACCCGCGCAGTCGTGGTGGCGCGGCCGGGACATTGATGACGCTTCCGCAGCACGTCGGCATTGCGCTGCCCCCGAAGGTCTCCAATGATGGCTGGCATCACCAAAGACGCACATTAGAGAGCGAACAATTCAAGGAAACGAGCATGAACGAACAATCGAGCCAATTCGTCGGAAACATTCCCGACAACTATGACCAGGGTCTTGGCCCTCATATTTTCCACGACTACGCCGAGGATTTGGCCAAGCGCGCGGCCGCGGCAAATGCGATCGATGTACTTGAACTCGCGGCCGGCACCGGAATTGTCAGTCGCAGACTCCGAGATGCCTTGCCGGCGGCCGCGAGACTTGTGGTAACCGATCTAAATCCCCCCATGCTAGCGGTGGCCAAGGGTAAGTTCAGCGAAGGCGAAGCGGTCGAGTTTGCCCCGGCCGACGCCATGGCATTGCCTTTCGAGGACGCTGCTTTCGACCTTATCGTCTGTCAGTTCGGGGTCATGTTCTTTCCCGACAAGCGCGCGGCCTTCGCGCAGGCAAAGCGGGTCCTGCGCAGTGGCGGATCCTATCTCTTCAACGTCTGGGGGGACATGGCGTCGAACCCCTTTTCCGAGATCGCACAAAACGTCGGCGTCGATTACTTCCCGGACGACCCACCCGGATTTTATCGCGTCCCCTTCGGATACTCAGACACCGACGCCGTCGTCGCCGATATGGAAGCAGCGGGATTCCAAGAGATCACCCGTGAAACCGTGGCCTTCGACAAACAAGTCGCGGATTGGTCGCTTTTTGCGCGCGGGCTTGTTTACGGCAATCCACTGTTCGACGAAATCCAGTCCCGCGGTGGCGTTGACCCGGACGAGGTCATGCGGTCGATTCGCGCGGCCCTGCAAGATCGCTTCGGACAGCAACCGGCCAGCATGCCGCTCCTGGCCACGGTCTACAACGGGCGGGCGCCCTGAGCCTGACCAATCCAGCAACCAAGCCCGTCGCTACCGCGCCGAACCGGGCCCCGCGCGCCGCCGCAAAAAACGGTCGATCAAATGGATGGCCTCGCCGATCAGCCCGCGCGGCAGGAACATTACGCTGGCGACAAAAAGCCCACCCAAGATGACCAGCCAGGCTTCGCCGAGCAACGAGGAAAAGCCGCTTTCCAGGCTGCGCACAAGAATGGCGCCAAGCGCCGCGGCGACCAAGGAGGCGCGCCCGCCGACGGCCACCCAGATCAACACCTCGGCGGACAGTGCAAAGCCGATCAACGGCGGCGAAACGAAGCTGAACTGGGTGACGAACAGCGCCCCGGCCAGGCCCGCGATGGCGCCACCGAGGGTGAAAGCGCGCACCTTGTAGCGCACGCTGTCGTAGCCAAGCGCCCGGGTCCGCGACTCGTGCCCGCGAATCGCCTTCAAGACGATGCCAAAAGGCGCGCGCATGACAAGGCCGAGGCCGAACACCACGGCGGCAAGCACCAGCAACGCGATGTAATAGACCGGCAGAGTTTCCCAGATCTCGGCGCCATCGCCATTCAGCCCAAGCGTGACGGGCGGCACGTTCAATAGCCCGTTGAGGCCGCCGATATAGGTCCAGTTGATGGCCAGGCGTTCGACGACGAAAGCGACAGCCAGCATGACGATGCCGAAGAACGGCCCCTGCAGGCGCGGCGCCGAAAAGAGAAAGCGGCCCAGAAGATTGGCGAAGAGCGCCGCCGCCGCGATGGCCACCAGGAAGCCGAGCCAGGTCGAGCGCACCTCTTCCAGCAGCGGCACCATGCCCAGGGTGACCAGACTCATGCCGTAGGCGCCGATACCGAAAAATACTGCCTGCCCCAGGCTCAAAAGCCCGCAATGGCCCCAGACGAAGGCCAGGCTGACGGCGAAGAGCGCATAGGTGAAGAAGATCGAAAGCTCGCTCAACTGCCATTCGGGGACCAGCGCCGGCAATACCAGCAGCGGCAGCAAGATTAACAATCCGGCCCAGTCCTCGCCGCGCAGTCGCGCCGCAATGGAGTCCCCACGCACTTTCTAAAACTCGCGCTTTTTCCGCGCCACCAGGCCACGCGGGAAAAGCCGAATGACCAGGATGGCGGTGATGAAGACGACAAGCTGGGCGACGACCGGCGAGGTCAGGGTGGCTGTGAGGTTGTCGGTGATCCCGACTGCGGCGGCGCCGACCAAGGGTCCGGTAATGCTGCCCAGACCGCCGACCAGAATGGAGAGGAATGCCGGCACCAGGAAACCGAGACCCATTTGCGGGTCGAGCGAGATCAGCGGCGCCATGACCGCCCCGGCGAGCCCTGCCAAGGCCGCGCCATAGGCGAAGGTCAAGCGGTCGAGGCGCCGCGTGTTGATGCCGAGGCAGCCGGCCATGGCGCGGTTGGCGATGACACCGCGCGCCGCCAGACCGAAGGAGGTGCGGAAGAACAGCCAAAAGGTGAAGCCGACCACGGCCAGAGAAATCGCCATGATGAAAAGGCGGAACTGCGGATAGGGCGCGCCGAAGATCATCACGGTTTCGTCCATTGGCGTGGCGATGGAATAGGAACCGGGCCCGAAGCCGATCACAATGGCCTGCTTAAACAGAAGCGACAGGCCCCATGTCGCGAGGATGGTGTCGAGCACCCGGTGGTAGATGCGTTGAATGACCAGCGCTTCGATGACCAGGCCGACCAAGCCGACGAAAAGCGGCGCGACCAGCAAGCCCATCCAATAATTGCCGCCCAGGTTCTGCACCACGAGAACGGCGTAGGCGCCAAGCATGAGGAATTCGCCATGCGCCATGTTGATGACGTTCATCAGACCGAAGATGATGGCCAAGCCGAGGGCGACCAGCACCAGGATCAGAACATAATTGCTGACATCGAGCAGCGTGATGACGACTTCGGTCATGCCCGGTTCCTGTCCCCCATCCGGATCAGAGTGTGAGATATTGATCGATGATGTCCGGCCGCGACCGCAATTCATCGACACCACGATCCTCGACGATGGCGCCGCCCTCGACGAAGACGCAACGGCTGCACAAGGACAGCACCATATCGACGTTCTGCTCGACCAGCACGATGGTCATCCCGCGCCGCGCCGCGATGGCGCGCAGGACCGTGGCGATCTCGGCGACGATCGACGGCTGCAAGCCTTCGGATGGCTCGTCGAGCAACAACAGTTTCGGATTGCCCGCCAGTGCCCGGCCGATCGCCAGCTGCTGCTGCTGGCCGCCGGAAAAGCCGCCGGCGCGTTGGGTCTGGCGTTCACGCAAGACCGGGAAAAGCTCGTATATCTCATTGAAATCCTTCGCCTGCAAATTGCCGAGGCGCAAATTGTCGCGCACCGAAAAGTCGCCGAAGATCTCGCGCCCCTGGGGCACGTAACCGATGCCGCGAGCCGCCACATCATAGGGCGCGGCACCGGTGATCTCCGCGGCATCGAATTTGATGCTTCCCGACTTGGCCGGCAGCAGCCCCATGACGGTCTTCAAAAGCGTGGTCTTGCCGACGCCGTTGCGCCCGAAGATCCCAAGGACTTCGCCGGCTGCCAGGCTGAGTGAAAGTCGGTTGATTACGACGCCTTGGTTGTAGCCCGCGACCAGCGCCTCGATCTCAAGCAGGGGTGCTGCCAAAATAGGCCTCCCGCACGGCTTCGATGGCGCGCACCTCGTCATAGCTGCCGCTTGCAACGATGCGGCCGTGCATCATCACCGCCACCCGGCAATCCAAGGCCTCGACGAAGCGCATGTCATGCTCGATCATCAGCATGGAAAGCCCATGCCGGTTATGCACCTGTTTGACCAGTTCGGCCGTGCGCGCCGTTTCGCCACGGGTCATGCCGGCGGTCGGTTCGTCGAGCAGCACCAGGCGCGGCCCGGCGGCCAGGACCATGCCGATCTCCAGCCATTGCTTTTCGCCGTGCGACAGCGTGCCGGCAAGGTCTTCGGCGCGCGCCGCGAGGCCGATTTCGGCCAGGCTGGCGGCGATCGCTTCGCGCAATGGGCCGTGAGTGTCGCGCCGCATCGGCGCGTGCCAGGCAACTTCGAGATTCTCGGCGACAGTGAGATCGTCGTAAACGCTCGGCACCTGGAACTTTCGCACCACGCCGCGCCGGGCGACCTCGAAGGGCTTCAAGTTCGTCAGGTCCGTACCGTCGAGCCGCAGGTGGCCCTGGTCGGGTCGCAGTTCGCCGCTGATCAGGTTGAAGAGTGTGGTCTTGCCGCAGCCGTTCGGGCCGAAGATGCACAGAAGCTCGCCGGCTTCCAGGCACAAATCGAGATCGGCGACGGCGCGCACCCCGCCAAAGCTCTTGCCGAGTCCGAAGATCTCCAGTAGCGGCGGGCCGCCACCGGGCTCGACCGAGGACTCTTGCGTGGAATTCACGGCGACGTCTTAGGGCGGGGGGCCGGCCGCCGGCGCGAGTGCCGGCGGCCGGGCGCGATGCATGTCAGGCGCAATTGGTCAGGCGCAACCGGTCAAGCGCATCCGGCTTGGGGCGCCAGCCGGCCCAAGGCCTCGACCGTCTGCAGGCCGCTGCCTTCGGTCTTGGCCAGGAACATGTTCATG
>JAJFGM010000747.1 GCA_021776145.1 Kiloniellaceae bacterium
CGGAAATCGCGCGCCACTACCACGCCGCCGGCGCGCGGGTGGCGGTCTGGGATTTGCGTCGGCCCGAAAGTCTCGACGTCCCGCATGACTTCAGTCAGGTGGATATCGCCGATCTGGCGCAAATCGAGGCGGCCGTCGCGGCCACGCTAGAAAGGCTGGGCCGTATCGACTTCCTATCGCACAACGCCGGATTTGCCGGTCCGACGGTGCCGGTGACCGACTACGACCCGGTGGAGTGGCAAAGGATCGTCGACGTGAACCTCGTCGGCACCTTCCGTCTGTGTCACGCGGTGGTACCGGCGATGCGGCGAGCCGGCTTTGGCCGCATCGTCAACATGGCCTCGCTCGCCGGCAAGGAAGGCACGCCCAACGCCTCGGCCTACAGCGCCTCCAAGGCCGGCGTCATCGGCTTCACCAAATCGCTGGCCAAGGAACTCGCGGAAACCGACATTCGCGTCAACTGCATCGCCCCCGCCGCGATCAAGACCGCGATCCTCGATCAGATGGCGCCGGAGTTCGTCCAGATCATGATCGACAAATCGCCGATGAAGCGGCTGGGCTGGGTCGCGGAAGCGGCGGAACTGGTGATGTGGCTCAGCTCCACAGCCTGCACCTTCAACAGCGGCGCGGTCTTTGACCTCTCGGGCGGACGGGCGACCTATTGACGGCTTCGGGCCGTTTCAGGGGTATGACGCCTCGGCAACGCGCCTATTCTCGCAACAGATAAACCGGGCTGGTCCAGGCCTGGAAGCCGTCTTCGGTGGTGACGCGGATCCACAAGGGATTGTCCCGGCCCGACCGCAACGGGACCTTGACTTCGGCCGCGACCGGCCCCTCCGCCAGCTCGCCCGGCAGCCGGAAGAGGCGGACTTCGAGGTCGAGCCCGCCGGCCGGTATGACGCGGTCTTCGCTGCCGATCTCGGCGAGCGGCAGGCGCGCTTCGACATGGTTGCTTGCGATTTCGATGGCCGCCTCGGCGCCTTCCTCGAGCCAGACATCGAAGGCGCCGAAGTTGCCCGCCGTCACCGACTCCCAGCTGACGCTGTTTTCGTCTTCGCGCCGCAGCACCCGGTCGGGGTTCCAGGCGTTGATTTCGCGTGTCCGCAGGATCTTGCAATCGTGGAATCGCGCCCGGCCCTGCCAAGAGGCCTTGGCGCCGCGACCCTTGACCATGGCGCCGCGCCACAAGACGCGCAGGCGCCCCGGCGTCTCCGGCGCGGCGGGGTTGCGCAGCGTCGCGACCGTCTCCATTGCGTTCAGGACATCGACGCGCTCGATGGGCGCGTGGGCCTGAACGGAAAAGGCGACGCGCGCGGAGTCGTCAGCCGTCGCCGCGATGTCGCCCATGCCCAGCACTTGCGCCGCTTGGCTGGTGGCCTCGCAGATCTGCGGGTCGGCCTCGTACCGCTCGAAGGCGCGGTCGGCCGTCACCTCCAGGTCGATGTGAATGCGGTCGCCCGTCGTCGCGTAGTGGCGCCGGCGTTTCAGGCAATCGAAAAGATCGTCGCGCGTAAGCTTGTCCATGAGAAAGCAGGTCAGGCCGCCATAGGCGCCGAACTCGGACGCGCCGGGATAGCTCGCGCCCGGGCGACCCTTGTGGCCGTCACTGTTGGCGACGACGCCGACGCGGTACCCCTGGCGGAAACAATCGGCCATCAGCCACTCGAAAGTGCCCCAGGCGGAATGGATCTCCATCGCCGTTTCCAGGCGCGCATCGTGGGCGTAGGCGACGTCGGCCGGGCGGCCGCCGATATGGGCGTAAACGACGCAGTCCTCGTCCCGCAGCGCGGCGAAGAGGTCGCGCGCCGTCGGTGCGTCGTTGTGAATCTCGCTGCGGTCCTTGATCAGCGCATGCGAGCTGCGCCGGATCGTGCGCCCCTCATTGCGGAAATAGACGTTACGGTCACCGCCGACCGAGGTGTTGCCCGACCACTCGTAGCCCGGCAGCGTGAGGAAACGCCCGTCTTCGTGGAATTTGCCGGTGAGCTCGTTGATATGCGCCCAGAAGGCGCCGTTGACCTGAAAGTCGTTGGCCTGGTGGCTGGTGGCGTCGAGGAAGGCCAGGTCGCGCGCGAAGCTGAAATATTCGCGCGCCGTGTTGATGCCGACGGACTCGCCGCTCTGACCGTGCATGTCGGCCCACCAGGAGGCCGCCGCCCCGGCCCGCACGATCATCGGGTTGGAGGCCGCGAGCCGCGTGCCCGCAGCATCGAGAACCTCGTCGGCGAGATCGCCTTCGTCCTCGAGGGAAAGCCCCTCGATCACCAGCGCCCGTTCGCCTTTGGCGAAGACGACCTCGGCGGGCAGGCCGTGGACCGGCCGCGTCGCCTTCAGCGTCAGCCGCGCCTCGACCTGGTCGGAGGGGTTGCCATAGCGGTCTTCGGCTTTCAGGCTCAGACGAAAGGCCTCGCCCGGCCGGCGCAGGGTCGGCAGCACGGCCTTCCAGACCGCCGGCGGCCCCGGGACGATGCTGATGACCGGGCTGTCGGCGATGGGGACGAAGTGCCCGGTGGCGCAGACATCGGCAAGCACCCGCCAGGCAAAGGCCGTCTCGCGCATCGATTGCAGCCGCAAGCCCGGCGATCCGCCGGTCCTGTCGCCAAGCGTTACCTCGACCCTGTCGCCCTCGCGCAGATAACCCTTCGAGACGGTGACCGTGAGCGCCTGGTACCAGGGCCGCTGATGGCCGTTGGCATCGAAGGCGAGGCGCAGCGGGACGCCGGCGGAGCTTTTCGCCGTGACGTAGTTGAGCGCCGCCGGATCATTGGTCTGCAGCGCCCCGCCGTCGGCGGTGAAGCGGAAAACGATGCGGATCGAGCCAGTATCGTCGAGACCGTAGCGACCGGCCGTGTAGGTCAGCTTGAACGTCTGCAGGCTGCGCACCTCGAAGGCGCCCCTGGGCTCCAAGGTGGCCGTGCCGTAGAGAACCGGATCCTCGGTCGGCAAGGCATCCGAGAAGATCTCGGCGACGAACTGCGGCGACGGCCTGGACATGATTTTTCACTCTCGCTGCGCCAACAATCGCGTGTCCGACCACCGGAACGGTTGCGCCAATTGTTTGAATCAGCGGCGCGCTTCCCGGAAGGATCGCTTGCCTATCGCGGCCTATTCCGCCGCGTCGGCCGAAGGCGCCTCGACGACCTTCGTCGCGAAGTCAGCCGGCGAGACGATTTCCAGCACCTCGAAATCCTCGGAGCAGGAGATCTCGCGATGCTTGATCATCGGCTTTTGCAGGATGCAGTCGCCCTTGCGGATGGTGCGCTCGCCCTGGCCTTCGTATTCGAAGATCGCCCAGCCGTTCAGCACATAGACGAGTTGAAAGTCGCACTCGTGGATGTGCCATTGCTGGACCTGATCCGCGGCTTTCTTACCGTTGTGGCGGACGATGTGGGCGACGACATCGCCCTTGCTGCCGTCCTTGATGCCGAGATCGCGGTATTCGAAGATCTCGCGCAGGCCCGGCGTCCAGACCGCGCCTTCGGCCTGATTGTGTACGAAATCCCAATTGCTGCGGTCTTCCATTCTTTCCTCCCGTTGTTTGCTTTTCAGTAAATCGTGACCCCACTGTCCACCGACAGGACCTGGCCCGTCGTGATCGCGCTTTCGTCGCTGGCCAGATAAACCGCCATGTCGGCGATATGGATCGGCAGGCCCAGACCCAGCAGGTGCTGCTGTCCGAGCTTTTCGATCCCTGGTTTGTCCTGCATCAGCTTCTTGACCCGCTCGGTCAGGGTAACGGAAGGCGCGATTGCGTTCACGCGAATCCTCTGCGGCGCGTAGTCCACCGCCATCGAGCGGGTCAGCGCCGAGATGCCGCCCTTTGCCGCCGAATAGCAGTGGCTGGTGAAGCCCATCAGGGCGGCGTTCGAGGACATGTTAATGACCGAGCCGCCGCCGTCCCTGATGATCTCGGGGATGGCGATCTTCGAACAAAGGAAGGTTCCGTAGAGGTCCAGTTTCATGACCCGCCAGAATTCCTCCTCCGGCGCTTCGGTCACCGGCCCGTCTTCGGGGGTCGAGCCGCCGGCGTTGTTGTGCAGGACGTTCAGCTTGCCGAATTTGGCGACGGTCTCGGCCACGGCCGCCTCCACCGAGGCCCGGTCGGTCACGTCGCAATGGATGAAGTGCGCGTCGCCGCCGCTGTCGCCGGCCTTGGCGCGCGCCGAGCCCGCCGCCGCCTCTCCCGGCTCCGCCGCGATCTCGGCGATCACGACCTTGGCGCCCTCTTCAGAGAAGCGTTCCGCCGTGGCGCGGCCGATACCGCCGCCGCCGCCGGTGATGAACGCCACCTTGCCCGTCATGCGGGGCATTCGCGCCTCCATGCCTGATCGCCTCCATGCCTAGTCCGAGCCGGGTGCCGGCCCCTGCGAATTCGCCAAGGTTACCGCGCTTGCCGGCAACCTCCAACAGGCAAGCCGCCCGCGCCGGCCCGCAAGGTTTTGCGCCTGGACAAGGCAGAGATCCGGCCCCTACTTCCACACCGCCTCGG
>JAJFGM010000748.1 GCA_021776145.1 Kiloniellaceae bacterium
GTCGACTGGGGCCTCATCAACCGCGCCGTTCCGGCCGCGTCGCTGGACGCCGAAGTCTCGGCGATGGCCGCCAAGATCGCCGCCAAGAGCCCGGCCGCGGTGGCCCTCGGCAAGGATCTCTTCTACCGGCAGATCGAGGAAGGCCTGGAGGCCGCCTACGACCGCGCCGGCGCCGCCATCACCTGCAACATGCAGCATGATGCAACCCGCACCGCCATCGATGCCTTCCTGACCAAATCGGCACTGCCGGACTGGCCGGACCGAACCGACTGAGACATTGCCGGAGCCCGCGCCAGCACTCCGCTGCGGCGAGTGTGGGATTGATTTGGGATTAGCCGATCAGACTCTAATGCACCGTGCGCTCGATGATGAGTCGGAAGCAGAAGGGCGAGTTGGTACCACCGATCTGGATGGTGTTCTCGCCGAACATGAGGTCCGCGTACTGCGAGCGCTCGAAGTGGGCCACGCGCTGGCCGTTGACCAGGGTACCCAGCTTGCTGCCGAGGTCGTGCAGCACCACGCGCCCGTCGCGTTCCTCGATGGCGAAGTGGGTCGGCGAGAGCGATTTGCGACCGATGGGAAGTAGGTCGATGTCGTTAGCGACCGGGGCGGCAGCCGCGCCCACCTCGGCCTTACCACCAACGCGAAAGGGCATGAGGATCTCGACAGGAACGCCCTTCTCGCCGATCTGAATGGCCATTTCCGGGGATTCCGGCAGCAGCACCATCTGCTCGACCACCGACACGCGGGCGGCCTCGCTGAAAATCTGCTGTTCGATCAACTGTTCGTCGACCTTGGCCAGGCGATTGCAGAGGGTACGCAGCAGGAGATACTGGAAGGGGTTGTCGTCCTGAAAGGATTTCAGGAACGCGTCTTTCGGCACGACCGTCAGGCGCGTTTGGTCGACGGCGCGCATGGTCGTCGTGTGCGGCTGGTCGCGAATGACACTCATTTCACCGAAAATCTCGCCCTCGCCAAAAACCGCGAGGCGCACGTTTCGGTCGCCCACCGCGCGCAGGACCTCGACCTTGCCGCTGTTGACCAAATAGAGCGCGCTGCCGGGATCTCCCTCGCGGTAGATCACGTCGCCGGCCACGATCATTTTTTCTTGCATGTCATTGCCCGTTGGCATTTCCACGCCGCTCGCCCGCGGCGCATCCGATTTCCCTGCGGCGAAAGCCGGCGCGCGTGATTTCGGGCGCGGGCCGCGCCGACCCAAACCTAGTGTCCTGATTCGGGAGTTCAATTGAGCGAACATCAGAATTAGAACACTAAACATTTGAATCTAGTGTGATACCGCCCCCGAATTACGGCTCAAATTATGAGCCGTAATTCGGAACCATCACACTAGAACACTATGCTTAATGAATTTCTAAGGCTCGCTGGGCACGGCAATCGTCTTGGCCATGCGGAAAACGCTCCAGTTCCTGGCCCAGGCGCTGAACGTCCTCGGCACCCAAGAGGTCAAACCCACGCGCCTCTGAGAAGGGCCGGGCGACGCGGCTCGCGGCCATCGTCAAACTCGTCTGGGCGTGCGCCCTCGCCTGCCGTTCGCGGTCGGCCAACAACGCCGAGGCAATTCCCTGGCCTTGCCAATTCTTATGGACATAGAGCATTTAGATGTATCTCTCAACGGCCTGCTCGGCGATGCCGACGACCTGCCGCTCCACTTCCGCGATGCGCGAAACGTTATCCGCCAAGTGTCGCGCCCGACCGAACGGTCGAGAAATTGATGTGATTGCTACCGATGTTCAGGCGCTTGCCCGGGTTTCGGGCGTGAATTTCAAAGTGTGCCGGCGCCTGCGGCCGTTTCCCGTGGACGCTGCGCCGTGCCGTCCGGCTCAAACGATTGCCGGGCGCCAGACCTGCGCCGCGATTCGAAGGAAATTTCCGCCGAGGATACCGCGCACCTCGTCCTCGGTGAAACCGCCGGTCAGCATCAATTCGGTCAATCGCGGCAAACTCTCGACGGCGACAAATCCCGGATTGTCTCCAGCGTATTGACTGGATGGCCAAAAGTCGCTGTGTCCGGTGAGGAGTTCGGTCAGATCTTCCTGATGGAAGGAGCAGTCGAGCCCCAGACCAAGATGCGCCGCGCCAACTAAATCCCGCATGTATTGCAGATTGTGCAGCATGGCCTCCACGTCGGGACGGTTGCCGGCAAGAAAAAATCCGATGCCGTTGATGCCGACGACACCGCCGGTCGCGGCGCAAGCCTTGATCTGCTCGTCGCGAATGTTGCGCTCGTGATCGCAGAGCGCGCGGGCGTTGGAATGGCTGAAAACGACGGGCACCTCGGAAACCTCCATCGCCTCCAATGTGGTCCGGTAGGCGCTGTGCGAACAGTCCACCAGCATGCCGACCCGGTTCATCTCGCCCACGACGTCGCGGCCAAACGGCGTCAATCCGGTATCGACGTCATGGCAGCCGCCGCCAGCGGCGTTGTTGAGATTGTAGGCAAATAGCATCTGCCGGACGCCCAGACGGTGGTAGAGCTCGACCATGCCCAAATCGCCGTTCAGCGCATTCATGCCTTCGATATCGAAGGTCACGGCCATCTTGCCTTCGGCCTTGGCACGCCGCACGTCGTCCACTGTTTCGGCCATCAGGTAGTCGTCGGCGTGGGCCGCCAGCCAGAATCGATATGCACCCAGGACCGCGATGGTGTTTTCCCAGGGGCGCACGTCGTATCCGGCATTGATCGACAAATAGTCGACTCCGGAGTCCCGCCAGCGGCGCAGTTCGCTGAGGTCCGCATCCGGAACGGACTCGAACCCCGCATGGGCATCCCATACGAGTGCTTCTGCATGCAGCCATTCGGCCGATTGGGATACATCCCACTTGGACATGACCATTCCCCCTGCCACGACTGTCGTCCCTTCCTGCGGCTTGTTGCCGCAATCCGCATCGTGCGGCTGGGTGGACATCACAAAAAGATTAGGGGGGATGCGCTGCCGGGGCAACGCGCCTCGGTGTGAAATGGAAGGCAGGGGTAGGTCTGGTGTTCGCGGCGGTCGTCACACTTAAGCCGCCACGTCGAGGCATGGGGCTATCTGCTTCAGACAGTCTTCCGAGCGGTTGGGGCGACTTCACCGCCCCAGCAGCCAGTCAAATCGGCCGCCGCTGCCACTTAATAGGACAGCAAACCGAAGAGAAAGGTTATGCCGACAAACACAGCCACTCCGACGATAATGCCTTCGAGCCAGTAAAGGGCACGACGCCCTTTCCCGGTCTGTCCCTGGCTTTCTTGTACTGACCTGTACATCGTTTCACTCCCCACCAAGCCCTGCCTCTATTGAGGCCAAGGTGCCCATCGCGGTTCAATGCGCCCTCGCTTTAGCCTGCGTTCCGACGGAC
>JAJFGM010000749.1 GCA_021776145.1 Kiloniellaceae bacterium
GCTCATGGCGTAGTGATCGGGATCGAGATAACCACAGGATTCGAAACCGAGCAGCAGGTGCACCTGTTCGAGGTCACGACCTTCGCGGTACTCCCCGCCGAGGTAGCTGGCCGGGTCGGTGATGCCGGTCTCGCTCTTGCCAAGGCCTGCGAAGGCTTCGGAAACAAGCTGGACAAAGCGGGCATGTTCGATTTTTCCTGACGCCGCCAGGACCATGCCGGGTCTGCCGTAGTGGCGCGACATGTAGCTGCGCAAGGCGGCGGAATCGAGGGCTCCGACGATTTCGGCCTGGCCGAGGACCGGCCGGCCAATGGCCTGGTCCGGAAAAGCCGCGGATTGGAAACAGTCGAAGACGATATCGTCGGGCGTATCGTGCGCCTGACCGATTTCCTGCAGCACAACTGCCTTTTCGCGGCGCAGCTCCTCGGCGTCGAACGCCGGGTGCTGTAAAATGTCGGCGATGATATCGACCGCTAGCGCGGCATCCTCGGCAAGGGTTTTGGCGTAGTAGGCCGTCGATTCGCGGCTGGTATAGGCGTTGAGATGACCGCCCACCGCCTCGATCTCCTCGGCAATGGCATAGGCGCTGCGGCGATCCGTGCCCTTGAAGGCCATATGTTCGAGAAGGTGCGCGACACCGTTCACCTCGGCGGCTTCATGCCGCGTGCCGACCTTGACCCACGCGCCCAGGCTGACCGTGTCGAGCGTGGGCATGGGATCGGTCGCGACCGTCAGGCCGCCGTCGAGCTGGGTGACTTCGACGCTCATCGCCGACCCACGCTGGAGATCGGCGCGCGACCGAAGACCGCCTTGAGGCTGGCAAGCAGACCGCGTGCCGGCGGTGTGGCGGCGGCGACGGCGCTGTCGGAGGCCGCGAGATCGCGGTCGCGCAGCAGCAGGCTCTCGGCACAGCCGCAGCCCTCGTTGACGGCGACGTTGCGCAGGTAGTAACGCGCGAAGGACTCGTCGCGATGATGGCCATACCCAGGCACGGCGCGATTTCGACTCATGACAGACACCTCTCCTATGCGGTTTTGCCCTGTTCGGTGAACGCGCGCCGGTTCAAGCCGCGCTGGCGTTGCCGAACGAAGTCCTCGACCCGACCGAGATCGTTGGGCAGGACGTCCAGGCGTTCGGGGCGATCGTATAGATCCTGCAGCCGCGGCGGCAAAGCCGGGCGCCGGCCGCTGGCCTTCTCGACCGCGTCGGGAAACTTGGCCGGATGCGCGGTCGCCATGGCGACCAGTGCCGGGATCTCGGCGCGGCGCAACCGGGCCGCGGCGGCGGTGCCGATGGCGCTATGCGGGTCGAGCAGTTCGCCGCTCGACTCCAGGCGCTGTTTTATTTCCTCCAGGGTGCCGGCGTCGTCGAGGCGAAAGCCGTCGAAAAGCCGGCGCACGCGCGCCAGGCGTTCGGCGTCGAGGCTGAAGTTTCCGCTGGCCCGAAAGGTGGTGAGGGTTGCCGCCACCGCGGTGCCGTCACGGTCGAGCAGATCGTACAGCAAACGCTCGAAGTTGCTCGAGACCTGAATATCCATCGATGGCGAATAGCTCGGTTCAACCTTTTCCATGCGCATGCTGCCGGTCTCGAAGAAACGCGCCAGAATGTCATTGCGGTTGGAGCCGACAATGAGCTGGGCCACGGGCAATCCCATGCGCCCGGCAGCGTAGCCGGCATAGACATTGCCAAAGTTGCCGCTCGGCACGGAAAAGCCAATGGGCCGGTCCGGCGCACCCAGTGCGGTGCCGGCGACGAAGTAATAGACGATCTGGGCCATGATGCGCGCCCAATTGATCGAGTTGACCGCCGACAGCGACATCTCGTCACGAAAGGCGGTGTCGTTGAACATCGCCTTCACCAGGTCCTGGCAATCGTCGAAGGTGCCTTCAATGGCTATGTTGTGCACGTTGGCTGCGGCGACCGTGGTCATCTGGCGCCGCTGTACCTCCGAGACCCGGCCTTGCGGATGGAGGATGAATATTTCGACCTGGTCGCGGTCGCGGCAAGCCTCGATCGCGGCCGACCCGGTATCCCCGGAAGTGGCGCCGACAATGGTCACCCGCTCGCCGCGCCGCGTCAGCACGTAATCAAAGAGCCGGCCGACCAATTGCAGGGCATAATCCTTGAAGGCGAGCGTCGGGCCATGGAAAAGTTCCATGAGCCAAAGGTTGCGGTCGAGCTGCTTCAGCGGCGCCACGGCGGCGTGATCGAAGCCGGCATAGGTCTTGTCGATGATGCGCTTAAGATCGGCCTCGTCAATAGCGCCGTCAACGAAGGGCCGGATAACCTGCAAGGCGATCTCGGCATAGCTTTGGCCAGCCATGGCGCGCAGTTCGGCGGCCGAGAACTCGGGCCAGCCGTCGGGCACATATAGTCCGCCGTCGCGCGCCAGCCCACTCAGCAGGACGCCGTCGAAAGCCAATTCCGGCGCGCTGCCGCGCGTCGAGACGTATTTCATCGATCCAAGGCCTGTCACATCATCCGCAAGAAAGAAGCCGCGCTAATCTAGACGCGGGCGCAAGGGGCGGCAAGACGCGCTTGACGCCGCGACGCCAGACCCATTGGCCGGGCGAATTCCGCCGGTAGCCTAGCCATTCAGATAGCGTGCCCTGAGGTGGGCCTTGAAGATCTCGGGGTCGAGCGGGCTGCCGGTTGCCTCGATCAGCAAGGCCTCGCCGCTGAGCCGCGAACCCTGCGCGTGGACATTATCTCGCAGCCAGGACAGCAGAGGCTGGAAATCCCCCCTGGAGATGGCCTCGGGGATCTCCGGGCAGTCGGCCTTGGCGGCGGCGAAGAATTGGGCGGCGGTCAGGGCGCCCAGCGTATAGGTCGGGAAGTAGCCCCAGGCCCCGTCATACCAATGAATGTCCTGCAGACAGCCGACCCCATCGTCGGACGGCGTGATGCCCAGCAGGTCATGCATCCCCTGGTTCCACGCGGCCGGCAAGTCATCGACTTCCATGTCGCCTTCGATCATTGCCCGCTCCAGACGGTAGCGCAGGATGACATGCGCCGGATAGGTGACCTCGTCGGCGTCGACGCGAATGAACTCGGGTGCCACTCGGTTGTTGATCCGCAAGAGGTTGTCGGCGCTCCAGGCCGCGCCTTGTCCGCCAAAGGTCTCGGCCGCAAGGGGCGCCATGAAGCCGATGAACTCGGCCGAGCGGCAGGCCTGCATCTCCATCAGCAACGACTGGCTTTCGTGCATCGCCATGCCGCGCGCCTCGCCGACGGGCTGCAGACGCCACTCCGCCGGCAGGCCGCGCTCAGAGAGCGCATGGCCGGTCTCGTGCAGCACGCCCATCAGCGCCTTCATGAAATCATCGCGGTCGTAGCGCGTTGTGATGCGCACATCGTCGGGCACGCCGCCGCAAAAGGGGTGCAGCGAAAC
>JAJFGM010000750.1 GCA_021776145.1 Kiloniellaceae bacterium
CACGCCGCTCCAGCCTGAATACAGTTGCCGGCAAACCCTGGGCGGTTCAATCCGAGACTTGATTGATCTTTCCCCGTTGTCTTGGTCCCCTGTCTGCTCCTGTTGATCACGGGCACGATATTCGAGATGCACGGTTAGCGAAGCGATCGCAGATGGTGTCACTTATCGCACGATTGTGATCGCTCGGGATCGCGTGTGGGTTGAGTCTGAAGCTGCTACAGACCTTATATTCCAGCCTTCGAAAGCGAGTTTTCCAAATATGCAGGTAGTACTGGTGCGATGACGACGCTACGATTCTCGCAAGCAAGCGAGGAAACTCCGGACACGCCGGAACCGGCACTGCGAAGCCTAGGCAACGTCCTGGCGGGCGGCGGGTTGGCCGCCGCGTTCGGCGCCGTGTCCTGCTGCATTCTGCCGCTGGTCCTGTTCAGCGTCGGCGTGAGTGGCGCTTGGATCGGCAACCTGACAGCGTTGTCACCCTACCAGCCCTACTTCATCGCCGCTGCCGTGGCATTCCTGGCCGTCGGCTTCTGGAGCGCGTATCGCCGACCCAGGACCCAGTGTGCCGATGGTTCGTTCTGCGCCGTCCCCCGATCTGGCCGGCTGGTAAAGGGCGCATTGTGGCTTTCGTCCCTGCTTGTCGTCGCCGCGGTCGCCTTCAACTACCTTGCCCCCATTCTGCTGGCGTCTTGATCGGACTGCCCGTTTTTAGAGGACTAACCCATGATCCGTATTGCAACCGCTTGCTTAGCCGCCATCGTGTTGGTGAGCACTGGCGCACACGCAGTTGAACGCAAGCTGACGCTCAATGTGCCGGGCATGACATGCCCGTCTTGCCCGTTCATCGTAAAGACCGCTTTGAAGCGAGTGGACGGGGTCAAAAGCGTCCTCACCTCGGTGGAAAAGCGGACGGCCGTGGTCGTCTACGAAGATACGCAGACGACAACCGCAAAGTTGACGGCTGCGACGACTTCGGCAGGCTACAAGTCGACTATCCTTGTCGGGCCCGAGCCCAAAAGCTGATTGCCGCGCGATCGCTCTCTTTGGTTGGCCTTCTGTCGGTGAATCTGCTGGCCAGACATCAGGCCGCAGGCGCTACAGCGTCGGTATAGAGAGCGTCGATGATAGGGCAGCCAGGGACTGCACCGTCGTCGCACTTGGCCGCCATGTCCGAGAGCACGCGCTTGACGGTCTGGAGGTCGCGAATCTTCGCTTGGACCTCCTGGAT
Source organism: Kiloniellaceae bacterium (assembly GCA_021776145.1). GTDB lineage: Bacteria > Pseudomonadota > Alphaproteobacteria > Kiloniellales > Kiloniellaceae > JAJFGM01. The sequence continues at coordinate 1,229 of JAJFGM010000750.1, forward strand.
ATGTTCCAGCGTCCGTTCCTTCACCTCGGCGCAGGACGGCTCCCCGCCGTCGACGAAGCGCAGCAACTCCCTCACCTCGTCGAGGGAAAAGCCCAAGCGCCGACAGCGGCGAATGAAGGCCAGGCGCTTGATCATCTCATGGTCGTAGAGGCGATACCGTTGCGCGCGGCGCGGCGGTGGCGGAGTCAGGCCGATCCGCTCGTAGTAGCGGATCGTCTCGATATTGACGCCGGTCGCCTTGGAGGCGCCGCCGATGGTGCAAATCTGTTCTCGCGCGTTTGTGTTCATGATGCAACCGATTCACCCTTGAGTCTGTAGTGACTGCAGACAGTATATTCCTCGACGCTCCCCCACGGAACCCCGAATAGGGAAGGATCGTCATGGACGCGACTATGGAGCCGGAAAAGAGAAAGGTCGGGACCCTTTTGGGGATCGGCGGAGTACTCGGCGCTATTGCGGCGTCGACATGCTGCATACTTCCACTGGTGCTATTTTTTCTGGGCGTCAGTGGCGCCTGGGTCGGCAATCTCACGGCCCTCGAGCCCTACCAGCCGATTTTCATCGCGGTCACGCTCGGCTTGCTCGCCACGGGTTTCTACCTGGTCTACCGCCGGCCGAAGCCCGTTGCGGCCAGCGTCGTCAGCGAGGGCGCGGTTTGCCAGCCGCGGGTATCCCGTCGTGGCCTAAAGATTGCCCTGTGGGCTTCGACCGTGCTGGTCGTGATCGCGGCAGCCTTCCCGTATCTCGCCCCCGTCGTGCTGGGCACGTAATCGAAGAAAGGATGACCCGATGAGCCGTAAACTCCTCATCACCACTGTCGCCGCCGCCGTTGTGGTGGGTGGCGGCATTGCCGTCGCTTTCACCATCAACGGATCGTCCCCGGCGACCACAGCCAGGGACACGGCCGCGACCCGCAGCGTCGCCACCGTGGCGGCCACCGCGACAGAGAACCGGACCATCCCCCTCGCGCAAACAGTTCGGCTGAGGGTCAAGGGCATGTATTGCGCGAGTTGCCCGTTTATCGTTCGCCAGGCGATTGCTCGCGTGCCTGGCGTGGTCAAGGTCGAGGTGAGCGTCGTCGACAAGACCGCGACGGTCGCTTTCGACGCCAAACGGACGACGGTGGCTCAGATCGCAGCGGCATCGACGGGTGCGGGCTATCCGGCCACGCCAGTGGCTCCTTAGGAGAGTGTTGTGTCCGAGCCTCCGGAAAATGGATCAAGCGGCCCTGATGGCCGGTCCTTCATCGAAGCCGATCCCGACAAGGATTGCAGCGAGAGTGGCAAGGTGACGCCGATCCTGACCACCGCCGTGGTGGCCGCGCCGATCCTGGCGGTGTGCTGCCTTGGCCCGGTTTTCTACACTTCAATCGCCGCCTGGGCCGCGGGATGGCTTGGCGGCATCGACCCGGTGATCGCATTCCTTCTCGCCACCATTGCCGGGATTTTGGCGTGGGCCTTGATCCGCCGTCGTCGAACGAAACGAACGGCGCGCCGTGGGTTTGATGTGGAACCGCGTGCGCGCGAGACCCAACCAACGAACTGGAATTCACGATGAAAGATGCTTGCTGTGACCTCCCGAAGCGAGGCGCGGATCGGGTTTTCGACCTGACAGTCATCGGTGCCGGCTCGGCCGGCTTTTCGGCAGCAATCCGGGCGACCGAGATCGGCGCGAAAGTCGCGCTCGTCGGCCAGGGTACGATCGGCGGCACCTGTGTCAACGTTGGCTGCGTGCCATCGAAAACGATGATACGCGCCACCGAGGCACTACACAACGGCGCGGCGCTCTCTCGTTTCGACGGCCTCGCGGGTGCCACGCGGGTAACCGGCTGGTCAGCGCTGGTTGCACAAAAAGACGCGCTCGTCGCCGGGCTGCGCCAA
>JAJFGM010000076.1 GCA_021776145.1 Kiloniellaceae bacterium
ACGCCCGGCGATGAGAATACCGATGATCAGGGGTGCGAATTCGCGCACGACCGAAAGCGCGATGCCAACCGTGGCGAAGGATTCGGCGCCGAACAGGCCCAGGCTGTAGAGACTTTGAAGGGCCAGCATGAGCCCTATGGTGGCAGCGAGAATGGAGGCGATCGGCAGGGCTTGAACGCCGACCTGCATCATCTGCGAAAAGACCGCCGGCAGGCGCACCGGTTGCTGCCGGGCCCTGCCGAAAATCGTCCAGTACAGCGATTCGGCAAAAAGGCTTCCGGCAAATCCGGTCTCCGAGATACCGCGAACGATACCGCGCCCAAGCCCTTCGGCGGTTCTCAGCATGCCGGTCTTTCCTCAGCCCGCCGCCGCCTTGGCGGCGTCGATGTCGATGTGGATGTCGAAGACCTTGTCGAGGCGCGCCAGCTCGAAGACCCGCATGGCCTCGTCGCTGACGGCGACAAGGCCGAGCTTGATGCCGCCTTTTCCAGCGGCCTGCAGTGCTTCGACCAAACTAGCAATGCCGGAGCTGTCGATGTAGCTGACGGCGGAAAGGTCGACCAAGATATTGCGCCCACGCCCAACGCAGTCGAGCAGCAGGCTGCGCAGTTGCGGTGCACGATCCAGGTCAATTTCGCCGTCCAATTCGACAACCAGATTTCCCTGGTCTTCCCTTACTTCGTTGCTCATGTCGCTGATTCCGTTTTTTTGGTCATTTGCAGGATGTTGCCGCCGCCGTCGGGCGCTGGCAGAAAATCGGCCGTGTCCATAAGGGAGCGGATAAAATGCGTGCCCAGTCCACCGGGCCGGAGTGTGTCCAGATCGCGCGGTTGGACGGTCGCCGGATCGATTGTCTCGGCGTCGTCGATAACGCGCAGGATAATTCCTTCGGGACCGCGCAAGATGCCAAGCACGATATCGCCAGCCATTCCGTGTTTGTAGGCATGCAAGATGACGTTCTGGCAGGCCTCGCCGACAGCCAGGACAATGTCGCGAATCTGAAATTCGTCGAAACCGCAAAAGCGGGCGGCGCTGCGCACACTGGAGCGCACCATCACCATGCGGTCGGGCCGCGCCGGGAACCGCAGTTCGACCAACCGCTCTGCCCTTTCTGCCTGGGCCGCGCTCATTGGACGATCTCGACGGGCTGCCCATGGGTTGTGTGCCCGGCAACCGGTGAGTCGCCGGGCTCGAAGGCGCCACCGGTGCGGATCCAGGCGTCATCGATAGCCAGAAGCGTCAGATCGTCACGCACTTCCCAACCCTTCTCTTGCACCAAATCGTCGAGCAATGCGCGCAAGCGGGCGGCCGGCGGAACACCGGCGTGCATCTCAAGAAGCTGGATCAGGCCGTCGCAACCAAGCTCCTCGCCATTGGAGTAGCGGTACTCGGTGAGGCCGTCGGTAAAGACATAGAACTCGCCGTTGGCGAGCTCCGCGACCTCGTCGGCAAAGCGTGTGGAGGGCAGAATCCCAAGCGGCGGCGCCGCGGCCGGGAAGGTCTCGTAGCTGCGGTCCGGGCGGCGTAGCAACGGCGGCTGATGGCCGGCGTTGGCAAAGGTCAGGCGGCCGCTGCCGAGGCAGTACTGCCCCGCCACCATGGTCACGAACATGCCGCGTGTGGCGGTCTCGTACAGTTCCGCGTTGAGCGCCTCGAGCAAGGCAGACGGCTGTTCGATCCGTTTGCCGAGGCAGCGAAAAAGGCTGACGGTTTTAGCCATCAGCAAGGCCGCGTCCATTCCCTTGCCCGAGACATCGCCCAGCGCGAAGGCGAAACGATCGTCATCGAGACGGAAGAAATCGTAGAAATCGCCCGATACCTTGCGGGCCGGCTGATTGATGCCCCAGATCGGCAGATGCGCGGAATCGCTGTCCGGCTGCAGGCTGCGTTGCAGTTCGGCGGCCGATTCCAGATCACGGCCGAACCCCTGGGCCTCGTCCACGCGCGCCTGCAATTCGGCACTTTCCAAGGCGAAACCGGCAAAAGCCGCGAGCGCCGCGAGAAAGAACAGCCGCTGTCCGGCAAAGTCCGCGTCCGCGTCCGTGCCGCAGGCGATGAATAACACCGCGCTGGCGTCGTCGCGGCCGACCAAGGGCACGGCGATGAATTCCTTGTGCCCCCTGCCAAAAAGCCGCGCCACATCGGTTACCAAATGAGGGTCCGCGGGCGATGCCACGACAGGAGCCACCTCGCCGCCACAGCGGGCCACGACATCGCCGCACAGCAGGCTGTCATTGGACTCGACACAGCCCTGACGGGCGGCGCAATGGAAGTTGCCGGCGCGAGTTGGATCGGCGAGCAACAGGCCGGCATCGCCGCGACAGAGTGCGACGATTTCGTCAAGCGCCGCCGCGAGCACCGTCATGGGCTGTTCCGCAACCGCCAGGCCGGCACCGAGGCGAGCCAGGAAGGCATGGCGCTGCGACCCCGTGACGCCGGAGTCCCGACGCCGCGTCTCGGACGCGGCCTTAACGGGCGACGCCGTCTCGGGCGGGTCCTGTTTGGACGGGCTCTGTGCGAATTCGTGCATGGATATGGCCGAGCGGCTGTCCTTTTCTACCGGGACGGCCATGGTATTCGCTAAACGTTAAACATATCTTGGCCAGGCACCACGCCGCGAAACGCGGAAAATGGGGGTTATGAAGGACCCGGCGGGTCCCCGCGGTCAATGTCGCCGACGGCACGCAGGTCGCCTCGATCGAGAATGGCTTCGAGGCGACGCAGGTTGTCGGCCGAAAGGGCGGCGCGATAGCGTGGGCCGGTTAAATCGCGGTGGGGGTCAAGTGCCGGCAGGCGCGACAAATAGCTCTCGCCGCCGACGTCGGCAATGCGGCGCAGGAAAGCGTGTGTCAGCTGCCGGCTGGCCACGATCAGGCCGAGACGATCGCCAGCGATGCGGCTGAGATGGCGCAGGGTCATTTTGTCATAGACGTCGAGCCGCTGGCGCTTGACGAACCATTGATCGAAGGCCACGCGCGTCGCTCGCAACTCGGCCAGAAGGGCGCCGCTCGGCCGACGTGGCCCCGCGTCGGCGAGCGGACGGGGCCGCCGCATGCTGGCAGCGAAGGCGTCCGCAATGTCGCCATAAACGGTGCCAATTTTGGCGTTCCAGGCTGCCGCGTGACCCGCAGCCTTAAGTTGCCAGGCGATGCGGGTGGCGAGCGCCTCCGCCGCCGCCTCGCGGATACGGCGCAACAGGATTAAATCCTGCGGCGCAAATCGTCGATCGTCGGAAAAACCCGGATGCTGCGGCACATGCGCCATCTCATGCGCCAAAAAAACAACTTGCTGTGCATCGTCCAAGCGCGCGTTGACCGCAACCAGGCCGCGATGCGACAGGTAATAGGCGAAATTGCGGGTCCGTGCGTCGAGGCAGATCACCACCTCTTGCGCCGCCATTCGTTGTAGAATGGCGCGCGCCAAGGCGCTTTTTGCCAGTATCGCAAGAACCCGGCTTAGGGTGGCCTTTTGCGCCGTCCCGTAGTCCTCTTTTCCAGCCATCAAACAGGCTTGGCGGACATTGCCGATCTTGCGGCGGATGACCTCGGCGCGGCGCCGGTCCAAGGTGCGGGTCCAGTCGCCCCGTGGCGGTGCAGGAAGCGCGTAAATGATGGGCGCGGTTCGGTTGACCGATGACTGTGCCTCGTAGCCTGCTTGCGCCACTTGCCCCGGAACGGACAGGCTCGCCGCCAGCAGCAGAGCAACGCATGGGCGGCTTGCCAACGCGGCAATTTGGTTTCTAAGTCGCGCCGCCACGGGTCGCCGGCGCGCAGGCACGTCGCCTGGCGAAAGCGGGCGCGATCTTGCAAGGAAGTGGCGACTCCGGCGCAATTTCTCGGGTGGTCCGTTTTTGTTGCGGCACAATCGGCGTCATACTCGAAACCGGCCGCCAACAGTCGCCGGCCCGTTCCAAGGGTAGGACCAAATCCTTAATCATGGGTGTCGCGCCCGACTAATTTCGCTGCGAACCGGCGCTCGCACAATTGCGCGATCCAGCCAACTGGTGGTCGGCTGGGGGTCGGGGAGCCTTCGGCAAGAGACGCCAAGAAAAAATACTGTCTCGCGGATCCCAGGGACAGGGAAGACACCGGATCCATCAAATAGGGGTTGGTGGCTAATCCAAGGTGGTAACGACGTTAAAAATAACGCTAATTTAACCATGTCAGTGATCTCATCGTGCATATCTTCGGCCGGCGTCGAAGGTCGTCGGCAGCAAGTCCGGCATAGGACATGATGATTTCTCGGGAGGCGTCGCACCGACGCTCCTTTTACCAGCAAGAGCCGCCGTACGACTGCATGCATATACCAACGCCGCGACCCGGCCAATCAGACCTCCTGGACGCGAATTGCGCGCTGTTCCTCGATGTCGACGGTACGCTCCTGCACATTGCCGAGCATCCCGATGATGTCGAGGTTAGCGACCAGTTGCGCGCCGCACTGGCGGAACTGGCGCCGGCGCTGGCCAACGCTGTAGCCCTGGTCAGCGGCCGCGCCATCGCCGATCTCGACCGCCTCTTCGCACCCCTGGTTCTGCCGACAGCCGGACTGCACGGCCTTGAGCGGCGCGGCGCCGACCAGCACGTGCGAAACCTCGGCGACAGCGCCGCGCTCGACGGCCTGCGGCGCGCGCTGGGGGACTTCGCCGCTGCCAATCCCGGCGTCCTCTTGGAAGACAAGGGCCGCACTCTGGCGCTGCACTACAGGCGGGCGCCCGGCGCCGAAACCGACGCCTGCCGGCTGGTCGAACGACTGACGGCGGAACGCCGCGACGAATTGCGCGTTATCCACGGCAAGATGGTCCTCGAAATCAAGCCGCGACTCAGCGATAAGGGAGCGGCCATCGCGGCCTACATGACGGAATCGCCGTTCGTCGGCCGCGTGCCTGTCTTCATTGGCGACGACGTAACCGACGAAGACGGCTTTGCGACAGTCAACACCATGCAAGGCATTTCAATTCGGGTCGGCAACGAGCGCGAAACCCAGGCATTGTATCAACTTGACGATGTCGCGGCCGTGCTCGACTGGCTGCACGCCCTGTCGCGGCAGCTGACGGCAAAGAACAGAGAGGCATAGATGGAAGCGGACCCAAGAATGCAAACCCTGGATCTGGCGGTCATCGGAAATTGTAGCGTCAACGCCCTCGTCGATTCGCACGCGCGAATTGTCTGGTCGTGCCTGCCGCGTTTCGACAGCGACCCGCGCTTCTGCAGTCTGCTCGACGACGGAAGCAATGGCGAAAAAGGGATTTATGAAATCGAACTCGACGGCTTCGCCCGCTCCGAGCAGCATTACTTGCACAAGTCCGCGGTTCTCGTCACGACGCTCTACGACACCAACGGCGGCGCCATCGAAATCACCGATCACGCCCCGCGTTTCAAGCAGTTTGGCCGTGTTTTCCGGCCCATCATGTTGGTTCGACGCTTGCGGCCCCTCGCCGGATCACCGCGCATCCGCGTGCGCCTGCGGCCGACCTACGGCTACGGCAGCCACAGGCCCGACATCACCCGCGGCTCCAATCACATCCGCTATGTCATGCCCGACCTGGTGTTGCGGCTGACCACCGACGGCCCCATTACCTATATCCAGGAGGAAGTCGCCTTTATCCTGGAAACACCGATCACCCTGATTCTCGGTCCGGATGAAAGCCTCACCGCCGCGGTCGAAGGAGTCGGCCGCGAATTCCAGGAACAGACCGACGACTACTGGCGCGAATGGTGCCGCTACCTGGCCGTCCCCTTTGAATGGCAGGATGCGGTGATCCGCGCCGCCATCACCCTAAAGCTGTCCAACTTCGAGGAAAGCGGCGCCATCATTGCGGCAACGACCACCTCGGTGCCCGAGGCAGCCGACAGTGCCCGCAACTGGGATTATCGTTTTTGCTGGCTGCGGGATTCCTATTTCGTTGTGCATGCTCTCAACTCCTTGGGCGTCACCCGCACCATGGAAGGCTACCTCAGCTACATAGCTAACATCGTCGCCGCCAGCGAGGACGGCTACCTGCAGCCGGTCTTCGGCATTTCCCTGGAAAGCCAACTCGACGAAGTCGAACTGGAGTCGCTAACCGGCTATCGCGGAATGGGCCCGGTGCGTATCGGCAACGGCGCCTATA
>JAJFGM010000751.1 GCA_021776145.1 Kiloniellaceae bacterium
GACCAGCTTGCGCAGGCCAATACCAAGCCCCAGAACCGTCGCCGCGGCAACGATCAGGGCCACCACGGCACCAGCGACCTGCAGCCGGTAGGGACGGACGAAGCGCCACAGGCCGAGCAGCAGACTCAGCTTGCCAATGGCCGGGCCGTCTTGACCAGGGATCCGGTCGGGTCTGCGCATCTCTGGTCCTGTACAATCCTGTCACGCACGCGGCCCGCCTTCACATTCGGCTCCCGCGAGAGGCTCAACGCCTGGTCCGCCGCGCCGCCTACGGCATCGCCGGTTCCAAGTGCCGCGCCGGGACGCCAATGGCAGACCAAGGATTTCGCGACCCTGTAGTAGCCCAAAGCCGGAGCCCGAACAACCGGTCGCGGGACGCTGTATAGGCAATGCGCGCGGCGGCGAGGCCGCGGGCCCGCGGTGACGTCAAAGGCCGCGGCCGCGGCCTGTCGCTAGGTGTTGCGTTGCGCTCCCGCCTCGGCTATACAGCCCGCCTCTTGCTGGGACGTAGACCATGAAAAAAGACATTCATCCGGATTACCACGAGATCACCGTCGTGCTCACAGACGGCACGGAATTCAAGACCCGCTCCACCTATGGTGCGGCCGGCGATTCCCTACGCCTTGACATCGATCCCAAATCGCACCCGGCCTGGACCGGCGAGCACCGTCTGGTCGACACCGGCGGTCAGGTCGCCAAGTTCAACAAACGCTTCGGTGGCTTCGGCCTGAAATAGGGCCCGCGCGGCAAGCATTTGGGGTCTCCGCCTCCGGCGGGGACCCTTTGTTTTGTCGGCAAATGGCCGAGCCTGGCCGCCTTCTTTTCTAGATTTCGACCGGTCGCGGATGGCCCGGCTGGCGATCCAGCATGGCATCGAGGCGCGCCACGCGGCGATAGAGACTGTGACTGCGTTCCAGCAGGTCGATCATGCGTGGCTGCAAATCGGCCTCGAGTGCCGGTTCAACCTCATCGCACACTGACTGTCCGCCCAGCCGGTTCTCGGCCTTATTGGCGGCGCTGCGCGCCAATTCGCCGGCATGTATGGCCTTTTGCACCAACAGCCAGGCGATGACCTGGGTCAGGCGCGAGGTGATGCGCATCGACTCACAGCTTGCCAGAAGGCGCTCTTCGGGAGTCCGGTCGGCCGTGGCCGTCTTGTCCTGTCCGGCGATATAATCCCGCACTTCTTGCGCCAGCGCCAAAGCCTCGGCATAGGTGCTGTCGAAAAAAGTGATGGAATTGGCGCTGCCGCTGTCGTTCAAGATCTCGACCTGTGGCGATTCGGCGAAAACTCCCGCCATCTCACAGCAATTAGACCAGCGCGATATTAACAATTGATTGGCTGCCGGCAATCCCGCTGGGAGAACCGCCGGAAGGGACCGCAAATCCCGCCAGGGGCTTGAAAAGGCCGGCCTTGCTCCCATATCGTAATCACCTGTACAGGGCGCCTCGCAGAGGGCCCGATCGCAGGTTGAAAGCGGAGTTCGACCATGGGGTGGACTCCTTGAATTAACCATGTTGCTCAATTGGAGGATATGGCCATGCGCAGCACTGATTTATCCCCGCTTTATCGCGCCACGGTCGGTTTCGACCGCATGATGAACCTGCTGGACGCCGCCGGGCGGGCCGACAACTCGGCACCCAGCTACCCCCCCTACAACATCGAAAAATCCGGTGAAGATGCCTACCGGATCGTCATGGCGGTTGCCGGGTTCGGAGAGGAAGACCTGGACATCACGATCGAGGCTTCGAGCCTGATCATCGCCGGAAAGAAGGCGAAAAGTGAAGAGGCAACAGGTCCTTACCTGCACCGTGGCATCGCCCAGAGATCCTTCGAACGGCGCTTCGACCTTGCCGATCACATCAAGGTGACCGGAGCGAAGCTCGAAAATGGTCTACTCTTCGTGGAGCTCATCCGCGAGATCCCCGAGGCCATGCGGCCGCGGAGCATCAAGATCGAGAGCCTCGCGCCTGAAAATGCAAAGGTCCTTGAGAACGAAGCTGCCTGAGTTCTCGCGTTGCAGCTAACACGAAGCTAAGTGACTAGGCCGGGTGGTGCGTTCCACCCGGCCTTTTTCGTTGTGCCGTCGTATTTTGTCTTTGACCGCCAACCGCCATAAACTGCCGGCACCTGCCCGCCACCGACGTCATTCTTTTCAAATTCGAATTAGAGTCGGCCCCCGAGATCGCCCATGTTGAACGTCCAAGAGATCTCCACACCGGTCCTGCTCCCCGTCAGTTTCAAACTTGCGGCCGGAGCCTGCCTGTCGCTGCGCGGCGCCTCCGGCTCGGGCAAAAGTCTTCTGCTGCGGGCGATCGCCGACCTTGATCCCAACGCCGGCGAAATCACGCTCGACGGCACGCCGCGTTCGGCGTTCAGCGGTCCGGCATGGCGCCGCCGGGTCGGCTATCTGGCGGCGGAACCCGGTTGGTGGTCGGAACGCCTTGGCGACCATTTCGACGATTGGCCGTCCGCCCGAGTACTGGCCACCCGCCTGGGACTCGACGCCGATGTCGGCACCCGGCCGGTGGCGATGCTTTCCACTGGCGAGCGTCAACGACTGGCGCTGATACGCGCCCTCCTTGCCGCGCCGCGCGTGCTGCTGCTGGACGAGCCCACCGCGGCCCTCGACGATACCGGGACGGAAGCCGTCGAAGAGCTTTGCCGCGAACAAATGGCGGCGGGCGGCGGAATGATCTGGGCAACCCACGACCGGGCCCAGGCCAGGCGCGTCTCCCAACGCAGCCTGGTAATCGAGGACGGGCGCGTCCACGAAGCGGCGCCATGACCTACATACAGATCGATAGTCTCGACCTGATTTTTGCCGCGCTGCTGGTATTGGTCAACGCCGGCTTGTCGTTGGCCCTGCAGCTCGGTCTCGCACGCCGCTTGCTGATCGCCACGGCACGCATGGTGGTACAGCTCAGCTTGGTCGGTCTGGTGCTGACGACGCTGTTTTCCATTGCATCGCCCTTGTGGACGGCGCTGGCGGCGCTGTTTATGGTCGCCTTTGCCGGGCGCGAGGTTGTCGCGCGCCAGGAAGGCGGTTTCCCCAGTTTGTGGTCCTATGGCATTGGAACCGGCGCCATGCTGATGGCCGCGAGCCTGGTCACCGTGCTGGCCCTGACGACGCAGGTTCAGCCGGACCCCTGGTACGATCCGCGCTATGCAATTCCCCTGCTCGGCATGGTGCTCGGTAACACCATGACGGGTGTCAGTCTGGGGCTGCACGCCCTGACCACCGGCGCGCGCCGCCGTCGCGCCGCCATCGAGGCCCAGATCGCCCTCGGCCGGGACCGCCAGCAGGCGCTTTTGCCGGTCACGCGCGAGGCCCTGAAATCGGCCCTCATGCCGATCGTCAACTCCATGTCGGCTACCGGCCTGGTCTCGCTGCCGGGCATGATGACCGGCCAGATCCTGGCCGGCGTCGATCCGGCCGAGGCGGTCAAGTACCAGATCCTCATTATGTTCATGATTGCCGGTGGCACCGGCCTGGGGGCCGTCGTGGCGGTGCTTGCCGCCGTCTACCGGCTCACCGATCACCGTCACCGCCTGCGCCTCGACCGCCTGCATCTCGACCACTTGAACGCGGCCAACTAAACGATCAGCTGCTCCAGCGCCGCGCGCAGTTGAGGCGGGATGGTCACCGGCTTCATGCTCGCCCGCTTGACGAAGACATGTACGAAATGCCCTTCGGCCGCGGCCTCATCGCTCCCCTCTTTGAAGAGGCCGATCTCGTAGCGCACCGCGCGGTTCCCCAGGTGGCCGACCCGCAACCCGGCTTCAACCAGATCCGGATATGCAAAGGCGGCACGGTAGCTGCAAGCGCTCTCGGCGCAGACACCGATAACCTCGCCGGCGTGAATATCCAGGCCGCCGGGTTCGATGAGATAGGCGTTGATGACGGTGTCGAAGTAGGAATAGTAGACGACGTTGTTGACATGGCCATAGAGGTCGTTGTCCATCCAGCGCGTCGGGATTGAATGAAAGTGGCGAAAATCGCAGCGTCGGGCCACTTCGGGCTTCTTGTCGGTCATTCTCTCGTCACCAAATCAGAGGATCGTCTTCAGGGCGTCCAGGGTCTC
>JAJFGM010000752.1 GCA_021776145.1 Kiloniellaceae bacterium
CAGGACGGCGATGTCGATCACTTCGCGCGCTTTTGCTTCTGCAAGCGCGAGGAAGTCCTCGACGCCGCGATCGACCGTCTGGCGGCACATTTCGCGGCTTGAGGGCGGCGCCCGGGATCCACCGTCAGTGCCTCTATCCACAGTGGCCGCCGGCAATTCCTACGAATCCGCTTGGTAGCTGACGCAGTAGAATTGTAATCTGGATGGATGTGAAATTCTTTTTTGTGGAATAGGCGTGCGCCAATGGTCGTGCATTTGATTGTGAAGGTTGGGGATGCGGTCGGAAACGTTATGCAGCTTCGATCGGTTGGCGACCATACGAGACGGTAGGCACTGTCTGGACTGACAGCCAAGGGAAAGTCGACGGTCCAGAATTGAAATCGTGGTCATGCGGCGGCGGCGTTCCCGGTCCGGATTTCTGTTGGAATTGGGACTCTGTCGAAACCTTTAGGGGGAATTGGGTCATGTTGCGTTGTCTTTTGATGCTAGTGTTCGCAGGTATTCTGGTCTCCAGTTCGGCATTTGCGGCCAAGCCGACAGAGAAGGAAAAATGCCTGAAGAACGTGGCGGAAATCACCACAATCAAGGAGTCGGACGAGACACCTCGCATCGGTGAAAAAGCCGAAGAGCAGCTCGAAGGTCTTGTCGAAATCGCCACGCATCTCTGCCAGACCGGCAACTTCGTCTATGCCGAAAAACTGTTGGTGATGGCGCGCGGCATGCTGGCGTCCGAGTAGGCTTGAGGTCGCCCCTTCTGCCGACCACGGGCTAACGCCAAGCAACCGGCCTGCGCCCAATTTTGTGCAGATGACGTCTGTTGCGGCCAACCGAATTCCCGAGAAACCGGTGTTCGCGTTGGCCGCCGCGGCCGCGAAAGACAAACAAGTGGCTAGAATCGGGGTCCTGGCCCAGGATCTTCCCGGCCAGCGCCAAGAGCCCACTCTCGGTGATTTTCGGCAGCGCCTGATGGGCAGCGCCAGATGGGCAGCGGTTGTACCCTTTTCTCCCATCGCTGTCGCCAGCCGCCAACCAAACCTTTGTCGGCTCGGGAACCGAGATCCGGCGTTCAGACTGCGCGACAGACGCACCCGGCTCACGCATCTCGGCGACAACCCGCCGCTTGAACGCCTTCGAGTGGCTCCGCCGCTTGCCTCGGCCCGCCAAGATAAGCGTCCGGGCAATTTTGGTGGACACGAACGCCCGCAGTCACGCGAGTGTTCGCACGCCCGTTATCGCTCGATCAAGATCGGGTATACCGTGCGCATACAATTCTGCGACGTCGGTGCAATATCCGCGCTCGTCGCGCCAGGCTTCTCTTTCACAGGGTTACGGGGGTCGCCGCGTCGCTTGTTAGGAGATTTGCAAGGAAATCGGAATAGACCTTAGAAACGAAAGCGGTAGAAACCCTCATATCGCGTATCAACGATTTAGCTATAAATACAGAGTTTGTTAACTATTCCGATTAATCTTGGTTAACACAGCAAGCGGAATCGGCACGATCCCACGGATACCCCGAACGGTCGACCGCACAACACCAGACCTTGGGATCGCCCGATAGGAGAAACCTAAGATGCGCCCCGCCATCCTGAAAAGTGTAATCCTCGTCCTCGCCCTCACGCCTTTGTCGACGAACGCGATCGCCCAGACGGCCGGCCAACCCCCATGCAATCCGCGTGATCAGGTAATCGAGCAGCTTGCCGACCGTTACAAAGAAGCGCCCATCGCCGCCGGCATCACCAGTAAGGGCTCGTTGGTCGAGGTTCTCACCACCGGAGACGGCAATACCTGGACCATTATCGTTTCCACACCGCAAGGCCAGAGCTGCATCGTCGCGGCCGGTGAAGGTTGGCGCAAGAAGCAAGGCGTAGCGCTTGGGCCGGAGACCTGACCTCGCGTAGCAGGTTCTCGACGGCATCTACGACGACAGAAGCCGGCCCGCGTACCAGGGCGGCAAACGCCGCTACATTTGCCTCCAGCGCGGCGCAAAAGCACCCTGTCCTGGCAAAGGGCGAGACCAGGCCCTTGTGTTGGTTCTCCAAGGCCACGATGTCTTCTTCCATAGCCGCGTCGAGGCGGAGATAGTAAGGGCCGACCCGCAGCTCGAAGCCCGCGGCCTCGACGGTCTCGCCCGGAAAACAGACGGTCTGGTGGATCAAGCAGCGATCCGGCCCCAACGGTTAGGCCTCGTAAACCCATAGCGACTTTCGACCGGCGGCGAAGGTCATATTGGGAAAGACCCAGGTGTGGCGAACTCCATCAATCAGCGGCCGTCGAGGCCCGGCATCGTCGGCAGGACGTGGTCCTGCTGCGACGCGAGCAAGGCCCCCGCGCCGTCGGTCACGCCGAATTGGCTGGCGTATGCGCCGCGCGTCGCATCCGCGGCGTCCGGCGGACGGTAAATCTGTCCAAGCGAGCCCGGATGCACGTATTTCAGATGACAGTATTCCTTGAAGACACCGAGGACGGCCTTCCAGTTACAGCCAACCTCGGACGCCCGCCTGCGTGTCGAGACCGGTTTCGCGAGAAGCCAGGGTTCGTGCATCGTTCGAAGTCACCGGGCTGGACGTCCAGATCGTAGGTCCAGCAATGGAAGGGGCGTGAAATGGCGCGGCAGTGACCGTTGCCGTTCAAGAGCCGCGCGCCGCGATGGCGGCAGCTGTTGGCGAAGGCGCACAGACTGCCGCTCGCGTCACGCAAGAGGACAAGCGGCACGCCGGCAATCTCGAAAGTCGAGAAGTCGCCTACGCGCTCGATCTGATCGGCGCGTGCCAATCCCAGCCAACGGCGACGAAAGATCCGCGCAACTTCCAGATCGTAGACAGCGATGTCGAGATAACAGGCGGGCGGCAGCGAATGCGCCAAGTCGGGCGGCGCCATGCACTCCTGCAGGGCGCCGCGGAATCGCACTTCATGGTCCCGCCGGCTTTGGACTCAGGAAAAGGCGTCCGGCATGGACTCCTTCTTCTGCCGTATAAAGTCCTGCAGCGCCTCATCGATGCCGGGATCCAGGTCCGGCGCCTGATAGTCGCCGAGCCACTTCTTCCACAACGCGTTGGCGCGCTGATTGGCGTCGCGACTGCCCTCGGCTTCCCATTGTTCGAAGGAATTGTTGTCGGCGATTTTGGAGCGATAGAAGGCGGTCTCGAAGTTGGCCTGTGTGTGGGCACAGCCAAGGAAATGACTGCCCGGACCGACTTCGCGAATGGCGTCCATGGCCTGACCGTTCTCGCTGAGGTCATAGCCGCCGGACATGACCTGCATCATGCCCAGTTGGTCGGCGTCGATGACGAATTTTTCGTAGGAAGATGCCAGTCCGCCTTCGAGCCAGCCGGCGGCGTGGAGGACGAAGTTGACCCCGCCCAGCAGGGTCGGCATCAGGGTCTGCGTGCTTTCATGGGCGGCCTGAGCGTCCGCCACCTTCGAGCCGCAGAGCGAGCCACCCGAGCGGAAGGGCACACCCAGACGCCGTGCCAGTTGCCCCATGCCGAAGAGCACCATGGCCGGTTCCGGCGTGCCGAAGGTGGGCGCCCCCGACTGCATGGATATGGAGCTGGCAAAAGAGCCCATGACCGCCGGCGCGCCAGGCCGAACCAGTTGCGTGAAGGCAAGGCCGGCCAGGGCCTCGGCCAGGGTCTGGGTCATGACGCCGACCGGGGTGACCGGCGCCATGGCGCCGGAGAGGATGAAGGGCGTGACAATGCAGGCCTGGTTGTGCCGGGCATAGACCTTGAGCGCGCCCAGCATGGTGTCGTCGAAAGACATCGGCGAGT
>JAJFGM010000753.1 GCA_021776145.1 Kiloniellaceae bacterium
CGCGATCCGCGTGAGATTGAACTCACATCCTACGCTGAAGTGGTCTTGACGACGCCGGCTGCCGACAACGCGCATCCGGCTTTCGCCAAAATGTTCGTCCAAACCGAGCATCTCGCCGAATTCGGTGCGCTCATCGCGACACGCCGCCCGCGCACGCACGACGAGCCACGGGTATGGGCCGCCCATTTCGCCGTCGTGGAGGGCGAGATCGTCGCCGAACCGCAATACGAGTCTGACCGGGCCCGATTTGTGGGCCGGAGCTGCACTATCGGCGCGGCTGCCGCCATCGTGGATGGCCGGCCGCTTTCGAATACAACCGGGACCGTCCTCGACCCGGTCTTCTCACTCAGGTATCGCGTGGTGATTCCGTCCGGCAAGGTCGCGCGGGTCGCCTTCTGGACCGTTGTCGCGTCGTCACGGGCCGAGCTTCTGGATCTCGTCGACAAACATCATGATCGCAGCGCGTTTGACCGGGCGAAGACCCTTGCGTGGACTCAGGCCCAAGTCCAGCTTCGCCATCTCGATGTCGGGGCAGAGGCGGCGGCGGACTTTCAGCGATTGGCTGCACCGATCCTGTACGCAGACCCACGCTTTAGGTCGCCCTCAGAGGCGATCATCCGCGGGGCCGGTTCCCAGTCGGGCCTATGGCCGCACGCCATTTCCGGCGACTTGCCGATCGTTCTCCTGCGTATCGACGATATCGCGGACATTGCCCAGGTTCGCCAGCTGCTGCAGGCCCACGAATATTGGCGCATGAAACGCCTCGACGTTGACCTTGTCATCGTCAACGAGCATGCATCCTCCTACTTGCAGGACCTTCAAATCGCGATCGAAACCGCCGTGCGGAGCATCCAATTGCGGCCGCGTTTCGGCGAAGAACTCGCGCAAGGCGTGGTCCACGCGCTGCGCGCCGACCTGATGAGCGGCGATGCCCGAGCCTTGCTTCGATCTGCCGCCCGTGTCGCGCTGACGGCCCGTCGCGGGCCCATCGCCGACCAACTCGCCCGTCTACCGCAGTCGCCGATCGCGCCATCGCCGGTCCGCCGTCATAAGCCGTTGAAGCCGATGCCGCGGCCGTCGCCGGCGCCGGACCTTGAGTTCTTCAACGGCCTTGGCGGCTTTGACAAGGAGGGCCGGGAATACGTGATCATCCTCGATGCTGATCATGAGACTCCTGCGCCGTGGATCAACGTGATCGCCAATCCCGACTTCGGTTTTCAGGTGGCGGCGGAGGGGAGCGGCTACACCTGGGCTGAAAACAGCCGCGAGAACCAGCTCACGCAGTGGACGAACGATCCGGTCGGAGACCCGACAGGCGAGGCGATCTACGTTCGCGACGAGATAACCGGCGATCTCTGGAACGCAACGGCACAGCCGATCCGGGATGGCGGAACCTACATTGCTCGCCACGGTCACGGCTACAGCCGCTTTGAGCATCAGGCGAACGACATCGCGCTCGAACTCCTGCAATACGTGCCGCTTGCCGACCCGATAAAGATTTCACGCCTGACCCTTCGAAATCTTTCGGGAAAACCCCGCCGGTTATCGGTCACGGCCTATGTGGAGTGGGTACTCGGCACGTCCCGAGGCGCTTCGGGTCCGTTCATCGCGACGGAGATCGATGGAGTCACCGGCGCGATGCTGGCCCGCAATCCCTGGAGCATCGCGTTCTCCGGCCGCGTCGCCTTCGCCGATCTCGGCGGCCGACAGACGGCCTGGACGGCGGACCGCACAGAGTTTCTTGGCCGCAATGGCGGACCTGCGGCGCCTGTGGCGCTCATCGGCAAGACATCTCTGTCCGGGACGACCGGCGCTGGCATCGATCCTTGCGCAGCCTTGCAGACCGTCGTGGAACTCGACGCGGGTGAGACGATCGAAGTCGTCTCCTTCGTCGGACAATGCGGGTCAGCCAAAGAGGCTCGGGCGCTGATCGCCCGCTATCGCGACACCGATCTCGACGCCGTCCTCGAGGAAGTGACAGACCACTGGGAAACGTTGCTCGGAACGGTTCAGGTCAAGACGCCCGACCGCGCGATGGACATCATGCTGAACGGCTGGCTGCTCTATCAGACTCTCGCATGCCGCATCTGGGCGCGCTCGGCCTTCTATCAGGCAAGCGGCGCCTACGGCTTCCGCGACCAGCTACAGGACGGCATGGCGTTGACATTTGCCAAGCCGGACGAGGCGCGAAGCCATCTCCTGCGCGCCGCCGCCCGGCAGTTTGTCGAAGGCGATGTCCAGCACTGGTGGCTGCCCCATTCCGGACAGGGGGTGCGAACGCGGATATCAGACGACCGTGTCTGGCTCGCCTTCGCGACCGCCACCTACATCACCTGTTCGGATGACGCCGCGATTCTGGATGAGATTGTGCCGTTTCTCGAAGGTCCCACCTTGAAGCCTGGTGAGCACGACGCCTTCTTCCAACCGATGGTCGCGGACGAATCGGCCTCGCTGTTCGAACACTGCGCCCGCGGGCTCGACCAGTGCCTCGAGCTCACCGGCGAACTCAGTCTGCCGCTCATTGGCGCCGGCGACTGGAACGACGGGATGAACCGGGTCGGCGAAGGCGGCAAGGGCGAAAGCGTGTGGCTCGGCTGGCTGCTGGTGCGGACCATCGGGCTTTTCGCGCCGCTGGCGAACGGCCGCGACGCCGACCGTGCCCGACGCTGGCGCGCTCATGCGGCCTCGGTGCAAGCGGCACTCGAGCGGGAGGCTTGGGATGGTGAATGGTATCGCCGTGCGACTTTCGATGACGGAACCTGGCTCGGCTCGAAGACGAGCGAAGAGTGCCGGATCGATTCCATTGCTCAGTCCTGGGCGGTGCTGTCGGGCGCCGCCGACCCCACGCGCGCCGCTGCGGCGATGGCGTCTTTGGAAAGGCACCTTATCCGCCGTGAAGACGGCCTGGCCCTCCTGTTCTCGCCGCCCTTCGACAAGACGCCTCTCGAACCCGGCTACATTAAGGGCTATCCGCCGGGCCTGCGCGAAAATGGCGGGCAATACAGCCACGCCGCTATGTGGGCAATCCTTGCGTTTGCGAAGCTCGGTGCGGGCGAGAAGGCCAGTGAGCTATTCGCATTGCTCAACCCAATCAACCATGCCCGCACGCCCGAGGAAGTCGAACGCTACAAGGTCGAGCCCTACGTCGTCGCCGCCGACGTCTATTCTGTCTCGCCTCACGCCGGGCGCGGGGGATGGAC
>JAJFGM010000754.1 GCA_021776145.1 Kiloniellaceae bacterium
CATATAACCTTGGGTAAGGGGTCGAATGTCGCTGCCTCTAGCGGTGTCATGCGCGACGTCCCGGCGGGCCAGACTGTGGGTGGTCTTCCGGCAATTCTACTGAAGGATTATTTTCGCCTTTGTGCTCTATGTCAGCGGCAGATTAAGGCAAAGGGTAAGAGTGATGAATGAACAACAAGTGATGCAGGCTGGGTCAAAGAGCGTCGATGTGATGGAAATCATGCGAATGATTCCGCACCGCTATCCCTTCTTGCTGATCGACCGCGTGACCGACATCGTCTCGGATCATAGCGCCATTGGGATCAAGAACGTCACGATCAACGAACCGTTTTTTGCGGGACATTTCCCACGCCAGCCGGTCATGCCCGGCGTCCTCATTATTGAGTCGATGGCACAGACGGCTGCTGTCTTGGTCGTCGAAACCCTGGAAGGCGAGGCAGCGGGAAAACTGGTCTATTTCATGACCATCGAACAGGCGCGATTTCGCAAGCCGGTTTTCCCAGGCGCTTGTATGAAAGTGCACGTAACCAAACTGCGGAACCGCAGGAATGTCTGGAAGTTTCAGGGCGAGGCGCGTGTCGATGGCGTTTTGGTCGCCGAGGCATCCTTTTCCGCCATGATCATGGACGATTGATGAGCGAGATACATCCGACTGCTGTCGTTGACCCGGGTGCGAGTTTGGGCGACGACTGCCAGATCGGGCCATTTTGCGTGGTAGGGCCCGATGTGGTCCTGGCGGACTCGGTGCAGCTTCATAGCCATGTTGTGGTTGCAGGGCACACCAGGATCGGTGCCCGATGCAGGATATTTCCCTTCGCGACTGTTGGCTCGGCGCCACAAGACATGAAGTATCAAGGGGAAGCCTCGACCCTGGAAATCGGTTGCGACAACGTCGTGCGCGAGTACGTAACGATGAATCCCGGCACCAAAGGCGGCGGAATGCTGACGCGTATCGGCGACGGTTGCCTGTTTATGGTCGGCGCCCATGTCGCCCACGACTGCTCGGTCGGCAATCGCGTGATCCTGGCCAATAATGCCACTTTGGCCGGGCATGTGGTGGTCGAGGACGGTGCCATAATCGGTGGGCTTTCGGCAGTGCATCAATTTGTCCGCATCGGCCGGCAGGCCATGATCGGCGGCATGTCGGGGGTCGAACACGACGTCATCCCTTATGGGATCGTCATGGGCGACCGGGCCCGTTTGGAAGGCTTGAATATTATTGGCCTGAAACGGTGCGGCGCTGAACGCGGTCAGATCCATTCGATGATGCAAGCTTATGAGGCACTGTTTGCCGATGAAGGCACCCTGGCGGACCGGGCCGAACAACTGCGCGCGCGCTTCCGCGGCAACGATATGGTCGAGGAGATCCTCGACTTCGTCGGCCAGGACTCGTCGCGGGCGATCCTGCAACCCAAATAGGAACGATGGCGGTTGCGGCAGATGACGCTGATGATGAACTTCGCAGAACAGCTCTTGTGGCTTGGCCGAGCCGGGCTCGGCGGGAGAAGCGATGGCGGCGATAGCTCGCGCCTGTCATGAGCGCACCTGACGCCAAGCTTGGCATAGTGGCCGGCAGCGGCGAATTACCGAGACGTCTAGTCGAACTGTGCCAGCAGAATGGCCGGCAGCTTTTCGTTATCGCTTTCGAAGACCAGACAGACCCCATCACGGTTGAGGGCGTCGATCATGCCTGGGTGCGGCTTGGGGCCGGCGGGGAAGCACTCGAACATCTCAAATCGGCCGGGGCCAAAGAGTTGGTGATGATTGGCCCGATCGCACGGCCGAGTCTCAAGGCATTGCGCCCGGATTTACGGACAGTGCGCTTTTTGGCCAGAATCGGCGCCGAGGCCCTGGGCGACGACGGTCTTCTCAGCAGCATCGTCAAGCAACTCGAAAACGAAGGCTTTCAGGTCCGTGGCGCCCACGAACTGCTCGCCGATTTGATTTCCGTTGAAGGTGTCTATGGCCGCGTCAAGCCGGATGCGCAGGCGGATCTCGATATCGCGCGCGGTATCATGGTGGTGCGGGCCCTCGGTGCTGTCGATGTCGGACAGGCGGCCGTCGTGCAGCAAGGTATCGTCTTGGGGGTGGAAGCCATAGAGGGCACGGATGCACTACTGACTCGCTGCCGCGATCTGCGCCGCGAGGGTCCGGGTGGCGTCTTGGTGAAGCTGAAAAAGCCGGATCAGGAAGCCCGCGTCGATTTGCCGACCATCGGACCGCGAACTCTTGAAGGCGCCATTTCCGCCGGCTTGCGCGGCATCGCGATCGAGGCCGAGGCGGCTTTGGTTGTCGATCGGGGCGAACTGGCACGGTCAGCCGACGAAGCCGGCCTCTTTCTTGTCGGAATTCGGGCTAACTCGTGACGCGTATCGATCCGCTGCAAGGCCCCCATCCGCTGACAGTCGCAAAGGCGGCACCGCTGGTTTTTCTCGTTGCCGGCGAACCGTCTGGTGACCAGTTGGGTGCGCGCCTAATGCGGGCCTTGCGCGAAAAGACCGGTGGCAGGGTGCGCTTTGCCGGGGTCGGTGGGCCGCGCATGGCCAGCGAAGGTCTGGAGAGTCTGTTTCCCATTGATGAATTGGCTGTCATGGGCATTCTCGAGGTCGTACCGCACCTTTGGCGAATCTACCGGCGTATTCGCCAAACCGTGACCGCGGCTCGCTTGTGTCGTCCCGACATCGTGGTGACCATCGATTCGCCTTCATTCACACTGCAGATCAGTCAGCGTCTCAAGGGCCAGGGTATGCCGCTGGTGCACTTTGTCGCACCACAGGTATGGGCCTGGAAGGCATGGCGGGCAAAACATGTGGCGCGGTATCTCGACCGGCTGCTGGCCCTGCTGCCGTTCGAGCCGCCCTATTTCGAGGCACATGGTTTGCCAACCAGCTTTGTCGGCCACCCGGCGATTGAAGCCGCCGCCGAGCCAGCCGACGGCTCCGGGTTCCGTCGCCGAAATGGAATTCCCGATGAGGCGCCCTTGTTATGTGTCCTGCCGGGTAGCCGACGCAGCGAGGTGCGGCGGTTGTTGCCGGTATTCGGCGTTGCCGTCAAACATCTCAAAGCGCGTTTCCCGGACCTGAGGATTGTTGTTCCTACGTTGGAATCGTTGACCCCGCGAATGGAATCGCATTTGGCGGATTGGGAAATCAAACCGCTTGTCCTGACCGATTCCGCTGAAAAGCTCTCTGCCTATGCGGCGTCGAATGTTGCCCTTGCGGCGTCCGGGACCGTCGCAGTGGAGTTGGCCGTCGCGCGTGTGCCGGCGGTGATAGCCTATCGCACCAATGCCTTGACGGCTCACCTGGCCGTGCGGTTCCTCAAGATCGCCCATGTCAGCCTACCGAATATTCTACTTGGCCGCGGCGTTCTGCCGGAATTGCTGCAATGGAATTGCACGCCGGAGCGCATTACCGAGGAGACCGCACGCTTGCTGACCGATCCGGCGGCCCGTGCCGCACAGATCGACTCCTATGCCGAGGTGATCGATAAGCTCTCTCCGCCAGGAGTGTCGCCGAGCCGCCGCGCCGCCGACGTCATTTGCGAACTGATGGTGGCTGGCGGGTCGGCCTGAACCATCTATATAGTATGCTAGGTGGTCGGCTTGAGCCGAGCCGTGATGAAGACAAGGAATGGATGAGAGGAAAGCCGATGGCGGAAGCCGCATCGCAGTACAAGTTCTTGCACACAATGATCCGGGTCAAGGATCTGGACGCTTCCCTGGATTTTTATACCCGGCATCTGGGAATGCAGTTGATTCGCAAGAACGACTATCCGTCGGGCGAATTCACACTGGCCTTCGTCGGCTACGGTGACGAGGCGGCGCACACGGTCGTCGAGCTGACTCACAATTGGGGTCAGGAAGAACCCTACGAACTCGGTAGTGGTTTTGGCCACCTTGCTATCGGTGTGCCGGACATCTATGGCACCTGCGAAGCGCTCGGGAAGGAAGGCGTGAAGATACCACGACCGCCGGGGCCGATGAAGCATGGCGGCAGCGTCATCGCCTTCATCGAGGATCCCGATGGTTACAAGATCGAGTTGATCGAGCGCAAGTAGCCCCGACGCTTTTTTGATGCCCGGCGGCAGCTCGGCTTTGTCCGCCGGGGCGCGCGACGAAAAAAGCGCGGCACTCTTTCGGGTGCCGCGCTTTTTCTGATTCATTCAGCACCGGTTTGCCCGACGCTTTCGTATAGCTTGACGCTGCTGGCCGAAATCCTTCGGCGTCAGCGTTCCTCCATCGGCACGTACTTGCGTTGCGCCGGACCGGTGTAGATCTGCCGCGGGCGGCTGATGCGCTGTTGCGGGTCGGCAATCATCTCGCGCCACTGCGCCACCCAACCGACCGTTCGGGCGACGGCGAAGAGCACGGTGAACATCGAGGTCGGAAAACCGATCGCCTTGAGAATGATGCCGGAATAAAAATCGACATTGGGGAAAAGTTTCTTTTCCTTGAAATAATCGTCCTCGAGCGCGATGCGTTCCAATTCCATGGCCAGCTCCAGCATCGGATCGTTGATGCCGAGCTCGTTCAAGACTTCGTGGCAGGACTTGCGCATGACGCCAGCGCGCGGATCGTAATTCTTGTACACCCGGTGGCCGAATCCCATCAGACGGAAGGGGTCGTCCTTGTCCTTGGCGCGCTCGATGTATTCGGGAATGTGTTCCTTGCGGCCGATCTCCTGCAGCATCTGCAGGACAGCCTCGTTAGCACCGCCGTGCGCCGGCCCCCAGAGCGAGGCGATGCCGGCGGCGATGCAAGCAAAGGGGTTGGCACCGCTTGATCCGGCAATGCGGACCGTCGAGGTCGAGGCGTTCTGTTCGTGGTCGGCGTGCAGGATCAGAATTCGATCCATGGCGCGCGCGACAACCGGGCTGATCACGTAATCTTCCGTCGGTACCGAGAAGGTCATATTGAGAAAGTTCTCGGCGTAGCGCAGATTGTTACGCGGATAGACGAACGGCTGACCGACGGTGAACTTGTAGGCCAT